>DATIMO010000568.1:0-1590 GCA_035475215.1 Acetobacteraceae bacterium
CCCCACATTGGAGGCGGTCCGCGCATCGGCGGCGGTGGGCCGCGTTTCGGAGGCGGACCGCATTTCGGCGGGCGTCAATTCAGCGGCAGAGCAGCCGGCCCGCGATTCAGCGGCAGGCCAGCAGGCGTGCGCTCCGCTGCGCGGCCCAGTTTCCATGCTGCTCAGCGTGCTCAACGTGCGCAGCGTTCGGTCGCAGCGCGCGGTGCCAACCGGAACGCGGCGGTCAGTCGCAATCGTGAGGCGGCAAGGTTCGGCCGCAACAGAGAAGCGGCAAGCTTCGCAAACAGAAACGCCAGCGTGAGGTCGAGGGCGGTGCGGAGTGCGCTGAACTCTCACGCCATGTCGAGAGCTTTGAATAACCGCGCCGCACTGATAAATCCCCGCACCCGTGCCCACATTGCCGCAACCGCGGCCACCGCAGGATGGCATGACGGCCGCGGCCGAGGCGGATGGTGGCGGCATCGGCATGGAGGGTACGGCTGGGTTGGCCCGCTATTCTGGCCGTTCGCCTATTATGACATCTACGACTACACGCTGTGGGGCTACGGCTATGATGATCCGTTCTGGGATTACGGCTATGGTGACATCTACGCCGGCATCTTCTCCCCTTACGGGTACGACGCCCTCGCCGGCTACTGGCAGGACGGCGGCGGCGGTCGCCGGGTCAGCAAACGTGAGACCCGTGAGACCTCTGGGAGCTCCGGCAAGACGCCCGATCAATTGGCCCAACTATGCGGCGATGACAGCCGGGACATAGCCGGTCTGCCGATCGATCAGATCCAGCAGACCCTTCAACTTAGCGATGCGCAGCGTGCGGCGTTGGACGATCTCGCCAATGCCTCGCAAAAAGCTGCCGAGCAAATCAGGGCGGCATGCCCAACCCAGATCCCGCTGACCGCGCCGGCACGTATCGCCGTCATGCAGCAGCGGATCGAAGCTATGATTTCGGCAGTCGACATTGTTCAGCCGCCGCTGCAAAAGTTCTACGATTTGCTCGACGATCAGCAGAAGGCGCGGCTCACTGCGCTCGGCCAGGATCAACGACGGGCCGAAGCCTCAAGGAAACAAGGCAACTCGCTGATCGACAGTTGCGGCGGAACGCAAGCCGGCGTGACCGGCTGGCCCGCCGACGAGATCGACGCAAGGATTCGTCCGACCGAAGCGCAACGCGCAAGCCTGGCGGCGTTGCAGGATGCGACCGCCAAGGCGGCCGACATGCTGAAAGCATCGTGCCAGACCAATGAAGCCATCACGCCACCGGCACGGCTTGAGGCGGTCCGCAAGCGGCTCGATGTCATGCTGGACGCCGTCAAGAGCGTTCGCACGGCGCTAGATGATTTCTATGGCAAGCTAAGCGACGAGCAGAGGGCGCAGTTCGAGGCGATCGGGCCGGGCCGCTCCACGGCTTCTCGTCAAAGCAGTCTGACGCCACGGCATCATCATCGCCATCACGCCAACATTGGCGGCGTCATCCGGCACTTCATGGCAATGGTGCCGTGAGGGGTGATGACGCCAAGGGTTCGGGTATTTGGGTGGTGTGAAGCTTTCGGGTCGCAATGATGCATGCGTTGGAAGTCCGCACCATAGCCA
>DATIMO010000569.1:0-4648 GCA_035475215.1 Acetobacteraceae bacterium
CAGATGCAGGCACCAGGGCCTTCCGTCCTGCACAGCCGCGTCGATGCACTGCATTGCGCGCCGCGTCATGTACGGTGTTTCCGAGTGTTCCTCGGGCACGCGCGCCGGCTTGTCCGCGTGCGCCAGCAGCCAACCACTCAGCAATTCGCCGCACGGTCCCTCGGCGGCATTGGCCCAATCGTGCCAGGGATTCGGTCCGCCGAACCCATGCGCGCGAAGATAATCGTTGTAAGCGTGTCCTTCGCGTGCGGCACCCGGATGCAACCCATCATCCCGCTCGAATGGCTCGAAGCCGCATTGCGCGACATGCACCCCGATTGCGCCGTCCAGGTCGATGCCGAGCCGCGCAATCCCTTCGTCATCGGCGCGCACATGCGTTTTGCCGACCAGCAGATTGCGCACGCCGATGGCATTCAAGTGATCGCCCAGCGTCGGCTCACCCACGCGCAGCGGAAACTGGTTCCAGTTTGAACCGTGCGAGCGCATGTAGCGGCCCGTATAAAAACTCATCCTCGCCGGACCGCAGACTGGCGATTGCACATAGGCACGGGTAAAGCGCACCCCGCGCGCCGCCAACGCGTCGATATTGGGCGTCTGCAGATAAGGGTGGCCGGCGCAACTCAGGTAATCGAAGCGAAGCTGGTCGCACATGATCCACAGGATGTTCATCGCCGCGCGCGTGCCCCTGTCTGCCTGTTTCAGCCACCGAACCAGCAGCGCCGGGTCTGATTATCGTTCACGGATTGTCAACCCTCAGCCCCGATACTCGCGCCATGATCGCTCCGCCTTCGCTCGCCGCGTTCAGCAGCACCCCATCCGGCACGGCGGCCGGCCTCAGCAACATCCGCCCGGTCGATGCCCTGCGTCCATTCAGCCGGCTGGATCAACCGTCCAGTGCGGCATCGCCGCCACAGCAAGGGGCCGCACCCGCGCAGACCGAAGGCTCACCTCAACCACCTCGTACCACACCGCGCGGCTCCCTGCTCGATCTGACAGTCTGAAGCAGCCATCACTGAAAATGCGGGATTGATCCGCAGCGGCGGAAGCGCCACGCTGCGCCGATGCCGGAATTCATTCGCCGCGTCCCTGACGGCGACAATCGGGAGCGGCTGATCTGCCCCGATTGCGGGCACATCGCGTACGACAACCCGAAGATAGTCGTCGGCTCGGTGGTCGCCTCCGCCAATTCAATCCTGATGTGCCGCCGCGCCATCGAACCGCGGCGCGGCTTCTGGACGCTTCCGGCCGGCTACCTGGAACATGGCGAGACGCTCCAGGAAGGCGCAATCCGCGAGGCACTGGAGGAAGCAGAAGCCCAGATCGCGCTGGACGGCATTCTGGGCGTGTTCAGCGTCAGCCGGATCGGCCAGGTGCAGATAATCTTCCGTGGCCGTTTCGCCGACGCCTCCATACCGCCGCGTTTCGCCGCCGGGCCGGAAAGTCTCGAAGTCGCACTCTTCCTGTGGGAGCGGATCCCCTGGGCCGAGGTGGCGTTTCCCACCGTGCGATGGGCCTTGCAAGCGTGGCGCGATGCCGGACCAGGTCCGCTCGGGGCACCCACCGGCAATCCATCCGATGATCCGCGCGGCGTGCAGCGCATCACCGTGGCGCCGGGCCTGTGATGGGGCCGACAATCTTGCTGGTCGCGCTGGTCCTGGGCCGGGTGCTGCCGATCCCGCCCATCCCGCCGGCCGGCGGCCCCCCGGATATCACCGCACCAGTTCCCGATCCGAATGCACGCTCACCGGGAACCGACCTACCCGCGGAGGGCCTCAGTCTGTCGCCAAAGTTTTTTCGGCTGCCCTATTACGATGAGAGCAAGGGCTTCACGCCCGGTTCACGGATGGACACCCCGCCGGTGCGCCAGACACCGATGACCGGGGGATTCAACCTGAGCGTGCCCTTTCCTTGATAGCATTATATCAAAAATGTCTCACAGTCTTGTGACCCGAGAACTGATCCAGACCGATACCTGCGCCCTGTTGGCGCGTCATGATGACGAAATGGTTGGCTGGAGCACGCAACGACCGTCTGACCCCGATGCGGCCCGCATATGCGGCTGACCACGCGCCTGCTGCTGCTGATCCTGCTGTGCATGGCACCGATGATCGCGGCCCTGATCTATACTCAGATCGATTTGCGCCACCGCGAGAACGTCGAACTCGGCGCCCTTGCGTTGCGCCAAGCCGAACTGGCCAATGCGGATCTGGATAGTATCGTGGAAGGCGGCCGGCAACTGCTGCTGGCCACTGCCGAATCCGGTCTCGCCACCGACTGCAGCAAGCGGCTGACGGCGTTGGCGGGCAGGTTGCCCGCGTATGAATTCCTTGCCGTGGCCGATCCCGAAGGCCGGATCGCCTGTGCCTCAAATCCGACGCTCGTCGGTCGGACCGCCCCAGCGTGGCTCGCCGGCTTGTCCAGAACCGGATTCAGCAGCGGCGTCTACTCCACAGAAGCCGGCTTTGGTGCCGGCTTTCTTCCCCTCGGGCTGCCAGTCGAGGTGGACGCCGACGCCGCGGGAACCGGGCTGCTGATCGCAGCCCTCGACCTCGACTGGCTCGCCCAGCGCCTCCAACAAATCGAGTCCGGCCGGGCGGCATCCTTCCGGAATAGCCACCTGACGGTGATGGATCGCGGCGGCACCGTGATCGCGCGCTATCCGGATTCCGCCCAATGGCTTGGGAAATCGGGCCCAAAAGGATTGGGCGCTCTGCTCGAGCAGACAACGCCGGGAGTCATGAACCTGACCTCGGCGGCCGGACACCAGTACGTGGCTGGATATGTTCCTGGGGTCAGTCCGCCGCTCGGTGTAACCGTCGTCGCAGGGCTGTTCCCGCCAGACGTGCTGGGGGACCTCGACCGGTTGGCGGTGCCGCAAACGGCATTGGTCGTACTTTCCACGATTCTGGCGGCGCTGGTGGCTGCGATTGCCGCAAGGCATTTCGTCCTGCGGCCGATCGGTCAGATATCGGCCGCTGCGGCGCGATGGAGCGACGGTGACCTGAAGGTCCGTGCCGAGGTTTCGCAGGCCGGAGAACTCGGTGCACTGGCAACCGCCTTCAACGGAATGGCGACAGTGCTCGAAATACGCGATCAGGAGCGCCGTAGTCAGGCGGAGCTGCTGGAAAGCCGCGTGGCTGAACGCACCCGGGAATTGTCGGAAACCAACAACCGGCTGCAGGTCGAAATGGCCGAGCGCGAGCGCAGCGAAGCCGCGCTGCAGGAGGGGCAGAAACTACAGGCGGTCGGCCACCTTGCCGGCGGGGTGGCCCATGACTTCAATAATCTGCTGGCGACCGTACTTGGCTGCCTGGAGCTGATCCAGCTCCGCGTGGCCGCCGCGACCCCCGACCGAGAGCGACTGTCCGCCCTGGTGGCACGAGCGAGCGATGCGGTACAGCGGGGCGCTCGGCTGACCTCCCGGTTGCTCACCTTCTCCCGCAGTCAGCAGCTTGCACCTCGACCAGCGGACCTCAATCGGTTGATTTCCGACTTGCTGACACTTGCCGGCAGCACGATCGGCCGCCGTGTACGCGTCAGCACAGAACTGACGCCCGATCTCTGGCCAGCGCTCGTCGATCCGGGCCAGGTCGAGGCGGCGGTGCTCAACCTGTGCCTGAATGCGCGCGACGCGATGCCCGACGGCGGACAGTTGGTGATCCGCACCGCCAACGAGACGGCGGCCGCGCCCACCGCCGATGGCCTGACGCCGGGGCGCTATATCAGAATCAGCGTCGCCGACACGGGCACCGGCATGGGCGCGGACGTGCTGCGGCGCGCCGTGGATCCGTTCTTCACGACCAAAGGCCCGGGCGCGTCGGGGCTTGGGCTGAGTCAGGCCTACGGCCTGGCGCGCCAGTCCGGCGGTACGTTGCGCCTGGAAAGTACCACCAATCAGGGCACAGTCGCCTCCCTGTTACTGCCCTGGGCCGGCGAGTGGACGGATACCGAACCCCTGTTGCGCAACGTCGAGGCGACGCGGCGCCCGCCGCTTTCGCTGCGCGTGCTGCTGGTGGACGACGACCAGGCGGTCCGGCAGGTGACGGCTGACATGCTGCGCGACCTCGGCTGCACGGTCACCGAGGCGGCCGGAGGAACCGAGGCGCTGCGCCTGCTTGAAGGCGCCGTGCCCGACCTGCTGGTGCTGGATTATGCAATGCCCGGCATGAATGGGCTGCAACTCGCCCGTGCCGTGCGGAACGCAGGCGTGTCCGCCCCGGTGCTGCTGGCCACCGGCTACGCCGAGTTATCCGACGATGGCGAAGCCACAGATCAGGTCTTTGAAGCGATGCTGCGCAAGCCATTCACGCTGCGGGACCTGCACGCCGTGATCACTCGGCTGCTGAACCAGACCCGCGGCGGGCCGAACGTGGTGACCCTGCGGCGGCAGAAGCACGGCTGACCTGGCGATCGGGGACTTGTTCCACCGTAAACTTGCAGTGGGTTTCGCCGGCAACGGCACAGTGGGTCTCGGTGACGTGGACTTCGCCGCCCAACACCATCTCACCGACAGCCGTCAACATGCCGCAGATGGGATGGCAAACATGCGGCGCGGAATGGCCCGCATGGGCTGCGAACGGGCTGTTCTCAACCATCAGCGACAGCATGTTCGGCGTGCGCTCAAAGCTCCATCTACCCCAGCCGAGCT
>DATIMO010000570.1:0-2200 GCA_035475215.1 Acetobacteraceae bacterium
TGGTAGTGTGACAAGCTGTGCTTCGAACCAGATCAATATCGCTGACCAACGGTTTGCTCTCAGCCTGGCGTGCCGCCAACCGATCATCCGCGGTCTTGCCGCGCACGCGGTCCTCAATCTGGTAAAGGGCGGCAATTCGCCGCAGCGCTTCCATCGCGATCGGCGCCTTCGCCTTAGCCAGATCGTAAGAGCCACGGCGGACATGGCTCCAACAAAATGCCAGCGTCATGGAAGGCTCTGCAGCCTTGGAACCGACGAGCGCCTCGTAGGCCTTATAGCCATCGCATTGCAGGATACCGCGATAGCCGCCGAGCAGCGTCGCGGCATGGGCATGCCCTCGGCCAGGTGCGTAGCTATAGACGACAGCAGGTGGTTCACCGCCGCGCCACGGTCGGTCGTCACGTCCAACCGCCCAGAAATAGCCGTGCTTCGTCCGTCCGCGCCCGGGGTCGAGCACCGGCACCACGGTCTCGTCGGCAAAAATGCGCGTCGAGGCCAGCATCATCTCCCGCAGCCGCGCCACCACCGGGGCGATCTCGGCCGCTGCATAGCCGATCCAGAACGACAGCGTGGAGCGATCGACGATCACACCCTGCCGGGCCATCATCTGTGCCTGGCGATACAGCGGCTGATGATCGGCAAAGCGTGCGACCGCCACCTGTGCAACCAATGCCTCGGTCGGGATGCCACCTTCGATCAGCCGCGTCGGTGCTGGGGCCTGCACCACAGTGCCGACACAGGCTCGGCAAGCGAACTTCGGCCGCCTTGTCACGATAACCCGATACTGCGCCGGGATGACATCCAACCGCTCTGAATTGTCTTCACCGATCACCGTCATCAGCGTCCGGCAACACGGACATGCGGTGTCGTCAGGCACCAGTGTCACCTCAATCCGCGGCAGGTGTGCCGGTAGGGCACCACGGCTTGCCCGCCGCCTAGCCGCGTTGTCCTTGCGCAATCCAGGATCACGCTTCTCTGCCTCCGCGTCGTCCTTGGCGATCGCCTGCTCAATCGCCTCCAAGCCGAGTTGCATTTGCTCTTCCGGCAAACGCTCGGACTTCGCGCCGAACTGCATCCGCGTCAGCTTCAGCAGTAGATGGCGCAGCCGGTCATTCTGGGCGAGTAGGGTATCCCGTTCGCTGACTGCCGCGTCGCGTTCAGCAATCGTTGCCAGCACCAGCGCACGCAACACCGCAGCATCTTCAGGCAAGCTCGGTATGTCGATGCGCCGCGAATCCATCACGCAACGAATCCTAAGCGGCGACAGTCGGCTTTGGAATCATCTTTGTGGTCTGGACACGCGTCCAATCGAGCCCGTCGAACAGCGCCGCAAATTCTACCGCCGACAGTTTCATCGTTCCGTCCATGACAGGCGGCCACCGAAACGCGCCCTGCTGCAGTTGCTTCCAGATCAGCACCAGGCCACTCGTGTCCCAAACCAAAATCTTCAAGCGGTCGCCGCGCTTGGCGCGAAACACTATGACCACCCCAGAGAATGGGTCTTCCCCCAACGCCCCCGTGGCCAGGGCCGCCAATGAATGTGCCCCTTTGCGGAAATCAATCGGCCGCGTCGCCACCAATACCCGCGCTCCTGCGGGGATGCTGATCATGCCGCACCCGATGAGCACCGCACCGCGCGCAGCACCGCTGTGAGCAAGTCACCATCTACACCGGACACCACCCGCACCGCTGCGCCTGCGAGCTTGATCTCGATCGCCGCTGACGGCGGTGTGGGAACAGCAACTTTCGCCGTCGGCGCCGCTTCTGCCACAAGTGGCACGAACGGCTGCAATGAACACGGTGCCGGCCCCGCCGTTGATCCAGATATATCCAGCCGCGCCTGCCGGCGCCATCCGAACACCTGCTGTGGGCAAATCTAACAGCGCCGTGCAATCTCCGACACGCGGGCACCCGGCTCCAATGTCTCAGCGACGATCCGAGCCTTTTCCTCCACTGACCAGCGCCGGCGCCGGCCAGGCCCCGTGAGAACCTCAATGCGCCGGAAACCGGCCTTCGCGTCGTCGTTAACGTCGACCATAACGATAGCTCGAAGCCCCCCGCTTCGAGCTCAACCAGCACATTCCGACTTCAAGTAGAAGAACGGCCGCAGCTCAGCGCTTACGATTATCAGACCGCAGAGAAACAGCTGGCGACGCAGCAAGCCAAGGTCGATCTGGATCAAACGACCTTCAACCGAGAC
>DATIMO010000571.1:0-3648 GCA_035475215.1 Acetobacteraceae bacterium
CGGGTCCTGTCGCATGGACCTGTCGCGTGCGCGCCGATGCCGTAGGCCCAGTCGACGGATCGGGCTACATCCTCAACGTAACTGAAAGCACCACAGGCAAAACCCGCATGCCCATCCATTACGACCTGCTGATCCGCAACGGCACCGCCGTCCTGCCCTGGGGCACCGAGGCCACCGACATCGGCGTCCGACACGGCCGCATCGCCGCGCTCGGCGTGCCGGGCAGCGCCACGGCCGACCACACCATCCACGCCGCCGGCCTGCACGTGCTCCCCGGGCTCATCGACAGCCACGTGCACCTGCGGGACCCCGGGGATGAGGCGGTCGAGACCATTCCCACCGGCACCCAAGCGGCCGTGCTCGGCGGTCTGGCTGCGGTGTTCGACATGCCGAACACCAGTCCTTCGATCACCGACGCGGACCGCCTTGCCTGGAAGCAGGAGTACGTGGAACGCGAATCCTGGTGCGATATCGGGCTGTATGTCGGCGGCACCAAGACCAACATTCCGCAGCTTACCGCGCTGGAAGCGGGCAGGGGGGTGTGCGGCATCAAGATCTTTGCCGGCAGCTCCACCGGCGATTTGTTGGTTGAGGACGACGAACACCTGGAACGCGTGATGCGCGCCGGGCGCCGTCGCATCGCGTATCACAGCGAGGACGAGTACCGGTTGCAAGCGCGACGACCGATGTTTCATCGCGGCGATCCGCATGTGCGGCATATGGAATGGCGGGACGAGGAGACCGCCTTTCTCGGCACAAGGCGGCTGATGGCGCTGGCCCGCGCGACCGGCCGGCCGGCGCATATTCTGCATGTGTCGACAGCCGAGGAGTTGGACTACCTGAAGAACTTCCGCGACCTGGCGACATGCGAGGTGCTGGTCAACCACCTGACCCAGGTCGCCCCTGATGTGTACGAAACCCTGGGCGGCTTCGGCGTGATGAACCCGCCGATCCGCGGCCCCCGCCACCAGGAAGCCGCCTGGCGGGCGATCAACGACGGCACAGTGGATACTGTGGGGTCGGACCACGCCCCGCACAGCCGCGAGAACAAGCTGTTGCCCTGGCCGGACACCGCCGCCGGCCTCACCGGCGTGCAAACGATCGTCCCCGTCATGCTGAACCACGTCGCCGCCGGACGGTTATCGCTTCCACGGCTAGTGGATCTGATGTGCGCCGGCCCGGCCCGCGTATACGGTGTAGTCGGCAAGGGACGGCTTGCTACCGGTTACGACGCGGATTTCACCCTGGTCGACCTGAAACGCCGCCGCAGGATCGAGGACTCCTGGATCGTCTCCCCCTGCGGCTGGACCCCTTTCGCCGGGCTGGATGTCACCGGCTGGCCAGTCGCCACCATCGTCCGCGGCCAACCGGTCATGCGCGACGACGAAGTGCTCGGCACCCCGCAAGGCTGCTTGGTCCGCTTCCTTCCGTGACGCAACCAACCCCGCTCCCCTTGTGCGCTTGGGCCGCGAAGCGGACCAAGGCAGGGGGGCCTCGCCACTCGGACGTTCAGTGGTCTCATCCGCTACCGGGTTCGCCCCACGAAGAGCGGCAGCCGTGCCTGGGGGATCAGCATCCGGTCGAACGGGTCGCGGTGATGCTGTGGGAGCGCTCCCTCCGCGATCGCGTGCGACGCTCCTCCACTCAGGAGATCACACCGCTACGAACTGCCGAAATCCATTGCCGCGGTCCGGTGAGCCAATGCGATCAGTTCCCCCTGCCGCCGCGTCCCGGTCTTGGACATCACCGATTTGAGTTGCACTCGCAGCGTCGCCGGACTGGTGCCTCGGTCATCGCCGATCTCGTCCAGGTTACGTCCGGCGGCCAGTGCCTCGGTCAGCCGCGCCTCGGCCGGCGTGAGCGCGAATACCTGTCGCAGCAGGTCGGCGCCGGGCGCGGGGGCGTGAGATGGGTCCTTCACCAGCAACAGGGCGCATTCCGTACCGGAGACCGCGAAGGACGCCCGTCCCGAGCCCGCCATCGGAATGACAAACCCGACCAAGGGCAGATTGTCCGATCCGGGCTGCGGCAAGAGAACGGTACGCGCCTGCAGGGTGCCGCACGCCAGGGCGACCGCGCGGCGCAACGCGTCGTTGGCCGGTGGATGAACGGTTGCAAGCTCACGCCGCTCCCCGCGGCAGCGGAGTGCATGACCCGCGCGCAGCAGACCCTCGGCGAGCTGGTTATACCCGGCGAGATACAAGTTCGCGTCCAGCACGAATGCGGCAAGACCGGCGCGATCGAGTGCCTGACGCAACGCGAGTTCCTGCACCGAGGCGCGCGCAAGCCGTGCGTGCACCCGCACGGCCTGGATCATGGCGTCCAACAGCAGGCGGAAGTCCTGCTTATCATTATCCGAGAAGTCGTCGCGATCCGCGGCGCGGAGAACGGTGACATGGCTGCCTGTCGCGCCCACCCGACCGAGTATTCCCCCCATCGCGTCGCTGAGGTTCTGTGGCCGCAACCAGTCGTTGTAGTACTCGGTCGTTTCAAGCTTGAGTGACGGTACCAGCGAACGACTGAGCAGCGTGCCGACCGGAAGCTCGCGGAACGCATGCAGCCACGGGCTGGTCGCACCGTAATGCGCGGCGTAGCTGCGCATGAATTCGGGCTGGAAATCGGCGAATTCCTGGATGCGCGCGCGGGTGGCAACCGGATCATGGGCGTAGAGCGCGGTCGCGCCGCCGAACGCTGTGGCGATCTGCGCCACCAGGGGGCGCCAGGCCGTGGGGTCGAGCGCGGCCTCGTATGTTTGGGAGAGCAGCGGCGCAAGGCGGGCGGCACGAGCGTCCATCGGTGCGGGTCCGTTGCGGCAGAATTTAACATTGTCATACCGCAAACGGGTGATGCGCAAGCGTTTTGATCGGTTTTAGAATCGTAGCCGGTCATAAACCTGGGAGGAAGGCCGAATGTCTCAGCAGCAGAGCCGCTGGATTCGAGGAACAGCCATGGCGGCGGTACTCGTCAGCGGGCCCGCCGGCGCAACAACGGTCACGCTGGTGGATCCAGCCATCCAGCTCAGCAATGCCGGTATAAACGACATCGGTTTTTTCTCCGGATTTGGAATATTTCTCGATGCGGACGTGCTGGGCGGGCTCGCCGGACCGGGCACCACGGTGACCGCTTTTACGAAAGATACAATCTCCGGCGAGCTTCGGCGGGCCAGTCTGCCGTACCGCGGGAATACCGCCGACCCGAACACTTATACCGACACCATTCCCGACCAAGCCGGCCTGCACGGTCGCTGGACGATGATCTTCACCAATGGCGGAGATAAGACCACCCGGGACGTCGCCCTGCCGGTTGGGGCAACGCAGCTTCCACCCATCAGCAACCTGACGATCAGCGGTTCCAAGGCGAACCCTACTTTCGACTGGGTGGCACCAGCAGGTCGGGTGGTCGAGGGCTATCGCATCAATCTCTACGATCAGAACCTGGTGGACAAGACCGGGACGCTAGCCAACGGCGTGCTCACGACGACCATTACGAGCACTGAGTTCACCGTGCCGACCGATCTGGCCGGGGGGCTCAAGCTGGACTCGACGCACCGTTACACTATCCGGATCAACGCACTCGAGAACCGCGACGGCTCAAGCAATCTGAACAACGCCAACGTGTTTGCCCGATCTGGCACCTATTTCGACTTCA
>DATIMO010000572.1:0-3743 GCA_035475215.1 Acetobacteraceae bacterium
GCGCGAATTCAATGTCGTCGTGGGCCGTCGCTTTATCGTTAACCAATGTGGTGCGACGGTCCCGGAAATCAGGGAGGGTCCATCCGCTGGCAGCAAAGTTCGCCGCAATGAGTTCGTCTTGCTCTGTCACCCGCCTTCTCGATTCCATGCTTGACACGAAGCATATAGGAACTGAAAGCACGATGCGAGTACCCTAGATCGGATCGCTAACAACTGACGAACTACCTGTCAGCCGGCTGCGGGGACACTGTTCGATCTTCGTGGGACGACCAGTTTCGGGGAGAAGCTCTGCACCGTTTCCCGATCCTGATTCAGCGTGAGGCATCGCACCTGCACCATGCCTCGGTCCGGCTTGGAGCGAGAGGGCACGATTTCGAGCACCTCGGTCTCCACGTGCAGCGTATCGTTCGGCCGCACCGGCTTCATCCACAACAGTTCACCACCGCTGCCGATGATCCCACCGGCGATCGGCAGCCCGCCGCGGACCAGCAGCCGCATGCTGATCGCGGCAGTGTGCCAGCCGCTCGCCGCCAGCCCCTCGAAAAACGTTGCTCGCGCGGCCTCAGCGTCCAGATGAAAGGGTTGCGGGTCCCACTCGGCCGCAAACCTGGTGATCTGCGTCTCAGTCAGCCGTTCCGCGTCGCTGACGAAGCGCTGACCGACATGCAGATCTTCGAGATACAGCAGGTTTTTCGGATCGTTGCCGGTCATGCCAACGCGTCCGATCCGCCCAGTGGGGCAAGCGTGCCGCGATCGTTGCGAATGGCCGCCAGGACCGTCGCAGGCGTGATGCGGGCCATGCCGTCCTGCAGGGAGACCTGACCGTCCGGTGGCAGGATCGGGATGATCCGGCTGGCATGATGAAACGGTGCAACGGCCCCGAACAGGCCGTAGGCACGGATGCCGACTGCCGCGGCCAGGTTCATCGCCCCGGTGTCGTTGCCGATGTAGAACCTGGCCTCGGCGGCAAGGGCGGCGACTTCCGGGAGGCTCCACGCGATGGCCGGAACCACCTCCGCAAGCGTGGAGACGTGGGCACGGATCTGCTCGGACATCACGGCTTCCGCAACACCGCCGGCCAGGGCGAAGCGCCTCCAGCCGGCTGCAGCGAGGGCGATCGCAAGCTCGGTGAAGCGGGTCGCGCCCCATTGCTTGGCCGGTTCGGAGGTGCCGATGCCCAGCAAAACCAGCCCGCCGCTGGCCGGGCCGAGGCGGTCCAGCACCGCGCGCCGGGCGCTGGCGGTCACCGGAAGCCGGGGTTCGGGGTTCGGCATGGGAATACCGGCAATGTTCAGCCAGGCAGTGGCCTGGTCGTACGGGTGCAGGGCCAGGGCAGCAGCCGGGAGCGCAGGGGGACGATTGAGGAACAGGCGCTGCAGTCCGAAACCGTACCCGTAGCGCTCCGGGATGCCG
The DNA here is from genome assembly GCA_035475215.1 of Acetobacteraceae bacterium. Taxonomy (GTDB): domain Bacteria; phylum Pseudomonadota; class Alphaproteobacteria; order Acetobacterales; family Acetobacteraceae; genus DATDIC01. Next base: position 1,414 of record DATIMO010000572.1, read on the forward strand.
GCCGACATCAAGGCGAAGGCAAGGGTGTGACTGTGGTGCAGCAGCACCGCGCGTCTGAACCGGTGCGCCCGCAATGCGGCGATCAGTCGCATCACGCCGGCCGGGCCGTCATGGCGGCCGGGCCGGTTGTCTGGATTGCGATCCATCCAGAGAATTTTGGCCACTGTGGTTTCCGCGGCAAACAACTGGTCGGCCGCCGAGCGCGGCTTGGCGACGAGCGTCACCGGCCCGCCCCATCGCGCCGCCAGGGCGCGGATGTGGGGCAAGTGCCAGACCATGTCGCCGATGCCCGGCAGCGGCTGGATGACGGCGGTGGGGTCAGGATCGATCAGCAACGGCCTCCGGGAGGGGGTGGCGGGTCGGAGGAATTTCGACCCGGCTTGCGGCAGCGATCGTGGCAGCGGCGGGCCGGGGTTGCCAGCGGGTCTCCGCCAGACCCCAGCCGAGCAGCAGGAAGAACCAACCGCCCATTGGCATGTTGACGAAATCGCTGGTCGAGGCGATCGGCCAGAGCTGGATCAGGATGCTGGCGAACAGCGCGACGCGCAACGGTTCGGGTCTCAGCCATAGCCCACGGGCCAGGGGCAGCAGCCAGGCGAGCACGGTTGCGCAGAACAGGGCCAGCCCGGGGAAGCCGCCGTCGGCCAGCGCCTGCGCGTAGAAATTATGCGGGTGCGCGGCGCAGATGGCGGCTCCGCCACCGTCGGGCTGGGCGCCGTCGAAGGTGGGGCCGAAATATTGCGGCAAGGGGCAGCCGGTGCGGAAGCCATCGAAGCCGCGCCCGACCAGGGGCCGGGCCTGCCCGATATGCCATGCCCGGGCATAGAGCTGGCCGTATTGGCTGGTCGGGAACTCGTCCATCTGCGTGGTGAATTTGAGCACCAGCCGGTGGTAGGTCGGCGGCGAGACGACGGCGGAAGCGCCGACCAGCAGCAGCCCCGCCACCCCGGCCGCGATCACCGCGGGACGCAGACGGGGCAGCAGGAGAGCGGCAATCAGCAGGCCCAGGCCGGCGAGCATCAGCGGCATGCGCTGGCCGATCAGCACCATGATCAGCACGCCGCCGAGCAACAGCACATAGGCGGCGACGGTGGGCGTGACGCGGCGTTTTTCCAGCAGCGCCGCGGCGGCGGGAATGATGGCGGGGAACAGGATGCGGGAGAGCGGCGGGCCGGCGCGTGGCTTGCCGAAGGGGCCAGTCAGCTCTCCGTCACGGCCGCGGGGAAAACCCAGAAGATTGCGTCCCGCAAACAACTGGTGGAGCGATTCCGCGGCGATCCAGGCGGCGGCGGCGGCGATGATGCCGAACAGCCAGCGACGGGCGCGCGGGTCGCGCAGCACCCACTGTTCCAGCGCCCCGGCGAACAGCAGGAACCGGATCACGGCCACAGCCTCGGTCAACGAGTGCAGGCCGCCGGGTCCCAGGCCGAGGACCGGCAGCGGCAGCGAGCAGAGCACCACCCAGCCCCACCACGACAGTGCAACCGGCATCCAGCCGGTGCGGAGCCAGTGCCAGTCTCGGGCGACGGCCGATTGGGCCAGGAAACAGAGACCGGTGATGGCAATCGTGCCCTCGGCGATGCTGGGGGCATGCAGCAGCATCAGCGGGGTCGCCAGTGCGGCGATCAGGCCGGCCCGCCTCACCCCTTCCTCTCCTCCCAAGCCGGGGGAGAGGGGGAAGTCCTCATCCTGTCGTCTGACTCGAGTGACGTGCGAATAAGGGCGATGGCCCGTTCCACGGTGGCGGCGCGGATCGCCGTGCGGTCGCCGGGCAGGATCTGGTGCTCGGTGAGAGTCGGGCGGCCGCGGCGGGCGAGGCCGAACCATACCAAGCCAACCGGTTTGGCCGCGCTGCCTCCACCAGGCCCGGCAACGCCGGTGACAGAGACGGCGATGTCGGCGCGCGAGTGGGCTACGGCGCCCTCGGCCATGGCGCGGGCCACCGGCTCGCTGACGGCTCCGTGCGTGGCGATCAGGGCCGGCGGCACGCCGACGAGATCGGACTTCGCCTCATTGGAGTAGGTGATGAAGCCGCGTTCCACCACGTCGGAGGAGCCCGGGATGGCGGTCAGTGCGGCGGCGATGAGCCCGCCCGTGCAACTTTCAGCGGTGGCGAGCATGAGATGTCTGGCGCGGCATTCTTCCAGCAGCGTTGCGGCGTGTTCGAGCAACTCGGGCCGGATGAGAGGCATGTACCGGAGTATGCGGCGCGGGACGGCGTTGTGCCAGACGGGGCGCTTTCGATTCCCTCCCCCGTCCCCTCCCTTCCGGCAGGGGATTCGCATATGGCGGTTTGTGACTCTGGCGAAGCGGTTTGAAATGGATTCTGT
>DATIMO010000573.1:0-2228 GCA_035475215.1 Acetobacteraceae bacterium
CCTTCTCCGGCTGCACCAGCCGCCGCCACACCTCCTCATACGCCGGCCCCGATTTGTGCAGCCGCGCCGTGCCATAGAACCGGGCAATGCCGCCCTTCGGCAACACCCCGTCGGCACGAAGCTGCGGCTTGCGGAAGAACACGGTCACCTTGCTACCGTCGGCCAGGTTCGCGTTGGTGGACCCCTTGCCGCGTTCCCAGGTCGCCAGATGATCGTCGTCGAACACCATCGTGCTGCCACGTGGCGTGACCTGCGCGAACCCATCGGGCAGAACGGTTGCGATCAGGCACACTTCGTTCGGAAACGAAGTATTGATATGCGGCTGCAGCACTTTTGGTATCGTCGGCATCGTCTGTTCTCCTTCAACCGGCCGATTTCGCCCTGGTCCCGTCCCATAGCACGAATCCGCCGTTCCTCACGCTTAGCTCAATCATGCTGGGGTTCTTTACGCGCCTTGTCTCGGGGTCAAAGCGCACGCTGCCATAAACAACGCTCGGGATGTCGGTCGCCCGGGCCAACCCCTCATGCACGGCGTCCCGCGTGGCCCCATACCGGCGCATCACGGTTGCAGCCAGGATCATCGCGTCATAGGCGCGCGCATTGTAAGCGCCAGGTTGCGCATTGTAGCGGGCCACGTAGTCCTGCACGAAACGGCGCACCACCGGCTTGGGATCATCCGGAAAGAAATTGGTCGTGGTATAGACGCCGTTCACCGCGTCGCCACCCAACTCCAGGAATTTCGGTGAATAGACGGATCCGGCCGCCACGACCGGCTGCGACATCTCCAGGGCACGTACCTGGCGCATGATCTGCGCCCCATCTGGGTAATACGAAATCAGGATCAGCCCGTCCGGTTTTGCGTCGCGCAGCCGCACCAGGGTCGATCGGAAATCCTTCTCGTCCGGCAGATACCCTTCCGCACCTACCACCGTGGCGCCGTTCGCCTGCGCCGCCTTCACGAACAGATCCTTGCTGGTCCGCCCCCAATCGCTGTTGAGATACGCGATCCCCAGCCGCTTCAATCCCAGCCGGTCAGCATATCCTGCCAGCACGGGCATGTCGTCGGCCTGATTGGGGGCATTGCTCCACATGTAATCGCCGCCGCGCGTGAAATCCGGATGCGAATTGGTGAAGCCGAACTGCACCAGCTTGCCGCGCTGGTAGATCGGGCTTGCCGCCATCGAAGCCGCGGACGAAAAATCACCAAGCTCGATCAAGATGCGCGGGTCGGCCACGAATTTCTGCGCGATCGCCACGGCCTGCCGAGGATCGGCCTGGCTGTCCTCGAATAGATACGCCAGCGGCCGGCCCTGCACACCGCCCGACGCATTGACCTGCTCGACGGCAAGATCGAAGCCGCGCCGCCAGTCGGCGCCGTACTGCGCATATTGCCCGCTCAGCGGACCACTGACGCCCACCAGCACCGGCTCGCCCGCCGGCGCCTGCTGGGCGCGTGCGCGAGTCGCCGCCAGCGCGAAACCGCCCAGCACGACACGGCGCGACAGGTGCATCATGCTTCGCCCTCCGGCAGCACCGGTTCGCCCAGTGTCTGCATCAGTCGGTTGGCATTCGCAAACATCGCAACCGCATTGGTCAGATCGTGAATTTCCAGATCGTCCATCCCGACTTCCCGCAGCGGTGCCAGATCAGCCACGCGCATTGCCGCCGGTTCGCGGGTCAGCTTCGCCGCATAGTCGACAATCGCCCGCAGCCGCGGCTCCAGCGGCGTATCCAGCCCCTGTTCGTACAAAGCGCGGATCACCTCCGGTCGCTTGGTCAGCTCGACGAACCGACGCGCATGCACGGAAGAGCAATAAACGCAGCCGTTAATGATCGAAACAACCACGGTCGCCAGTTCGCGTTCCGCACGCTTCAGACCGCCCGGCGCATACATCGTCGCATGGAACAACGGCGACCGCTCGGCAAGCGAGTCGACATCATTGGCCAGCGTCAGGAAATACGCGGAATTCGCCTGCGGGCTGCCGTCCAGCGCCGCGCGTTGGGCCGGCGATGCCGTCTCGGCGCGGACCGGTGGAATCCACGGCTGCCATTCCACCGCTTCCAGGGTGAAGTTCTTCGCCTTCATGCCGCAATCTCCTGTGCCAGCAGCGCCAGCCCGGCCGCGGCCCGCACCTGATAACTGACAAACGCAACGATATGCGCCAGCGCGACGATATCCCTCGCGCTCAGCCCGGCATCGCGCAATGCGTCGACATGCGCCTTCGTGG
>DATIMO010000574.1:0-9086 GCA_035475215.1 Acetobacteraceae bacterium
CGCTGGTTGCCAACGAGCACTATTTCGGCACCGGGCCGTATCTGGAGCGGCTGGTGTTCAAGTATATCCCGGACCTGACCGTGATGTTCACGCAGTTCCAGACCGGAGCGATCGACCACACCACGATCCAGGGCATCACCGCCGATCACTACAGCGAGGCGATCAAGATTCCCGGCCGCACGGTGACCGCTGGACCTTCGGGATCCTGCGAAAGCATCACCTTGAACCTGGGCCGCCCGGTGTTCCAGGACCCGGCCGTACGGCAGGCGCTGTATTATGGGATGGATAAGGACGCGATCATCAAGTCGATCTATTATGGACTGCCTCAGGAGACCGAGACGTTTCTACCGCGCCAATCCTGGGCGTACAACCCCGACCTGCCGAAACACGTCTATGATCCGGCCAAGGCAAAGCAGATCCTTGACGCGGCTGGGTGGAAGCCCGGTGCCGGCGGCATTCGCGAAAAGAACGGCATACGGCTGGCGTTTACCAACTCCACCACCGCCGGTAACCATGTGCGCGAGCAGGCACAGGAGGTGTTGCAGCAGCTTTGGCGCGAGATCGGCGCCGACATGCAGATCAAGGACATGCCGGCAGCGGTGATCTGGGGCGATTTCTACAATCTGTCGAAATACGATTCGGTGATGGTGGGCGAAAACCAGATGACCGGGCCGGATCCGGATGTTACCATCTACTACAGCAGCCAAGCCTCCCCGGTGAAGGGCGGCGCCGGGCAGAACACCATGCAGTACGTCAACCCGAAGGTGGACGAACTGTTGGCGTTGGGTGCGACCACGTTGGATCGGAAGAAGCGCGCTCCCACGTATCGGGAGCTGGCGGCGCTGATCCGCAACGACCTCCCGAAACTGGAAATCTTCCAATACGCTCGGATCGAGGGCGTGAAAGAGAAGCTGATCGGCTACGCGCCGAGTGTCTATACGGCGTCGAATTGCTGGAATATCGGGCAGTGGTATTGGGCGACTTGAGGGCGACCCGTCCCCGTGACCTTGGTCTGCTTCGCGGCCCAAGCCCGCAAGGGGAGGGGGGACTGCCTTGAGTGTGTATCTGCTTCGCCGGGTGGGGCAGAGTGTGGTGCTGCTGGTAATCGTTTCGATGATCGGCTTTGCCATTGTGCATATGGCCCCTGGCGGCCCGCTGGCGCAGTTCACATTGACCCCAGGCATGACCCAGGCCGATCTGGCGCGGATCGCGCATCAGATGGGGTTGGATCGTCCGGTTCCGATTCAGTACTGGGAATGGTTCCGGCGCATGCTGACCGGCGATTGGGGCCGATCGTATCGCGACAACCAGCCGGTGCTGGCGATCATCGCCGGCCATGTACCGGCGACGATCGAACTAATGCTGAGTTCAACCCTGATCGCCATACTGCTGGGAACCTGGGTTGGCGTGCTCGGCGCGCTTCGGCGCTATTCGGTATTCGATTATCTGGCAACCATCGGCGCGATGGTGGCGCTGTCGATCCCGACATTCTGGTTTGGTCTGGTGGTGATCTACGCGTTTTCCGTGAAGCTGGCATGGCTGCCGGCCGGCGGAATGTTCACGATCGGCGACACGTCGTTCCTGGACTACCTGCATCATCTGATCGCCCCGGCAATGGTATTGGCGCTGGTCACCGTGGCGATCTGGAGCCGCTACATGCGGTCTTCCATGCTGGAAGTGACGGGGCAGGACTACGTGCGCACGGCTGTCGCCAAGGGTCTGCCGCGGCGCGTGGTGATTATCCGGCACGCTTTGCGCAATGCGTTGCTGCCGATGATCACGCTGGCCGGCTTGCAGCTTCCGACGCTGCTTGGCGGAGCCTTGGTGACGGAAACGATCTTCACTTGGCCGGGGATGGGCCGGCTCTATCTCGATTCGATCGGATACCGGGACTATCCGGTGATCATGGGACTGCTGATGTTCACCGCGGTGCTGGTGCTGCTGGGAAATTTAATCGCGGACCTGCTCTATGCCGTCTATGACCCCCGCATCCGCCTCGGTTGATGTAATCGCGGCACCGCCCGCGCCGCGTCGCCGCATGGGGCGCGGAGTTCGCCGCTTCGTGCGCCACCGGCTGGCGCTGGTGGGCTTCGGCATCATCGTGGTGCTGGTGCTGCTGGCAGGGCTAGGGCCCTATGTGAGCCCGTTCAACGAGTTGACGATCGATATCAGGCACCGGTTCGGGCCGCCATTTTCCGGGGCGCATGTGCTGGGCACCGACCAGCTTGGGCGCGACATGCTGACCCGGCTGGAAATGGCTGGGCGGATTTCACTGACTGTTGGCTGCGCAGCAATGGTCCTGAGCACGCTGACCGGCACGGTGGTGGGCGTGCTGGCCGGCTATTACGGCGGGGTGATCGGATCGGTGCTGATGCGCATCGTCGATGCCATGCTGTGCTTCCCGTCGATCTTCCTGCTTCTGGCACTGGCGGCTTTCGTGCAACCCAGCCTGCTGTCGATCACCGTGATCATCGCGGCGACCGGGTGGATGGAGGTGGCGCGGCTGGTAGAGGCGCAGGTACGCGCGCTGCGTGATCGGGACTTCGCCGTCGCGGCGCTGGCGCTTGGCGCGCCCGACCGGATGATCATGTTCCGCGAGCTGATCCCCAATGCGGTGGCGCCGATCGTGGTTGCAGCAACGCTGAACGTGGCGCGAGCGATTCTGCTCGAATCATATATCAGTTTCCTCGGTTACGGAATTCAACCGCCAGTGCCGAGCTGGGGGAATATGCTGAATAACGCGCAGGAGTATCTGACCAGCGCGCCGTGGCTGGCGATCTTTCCGGGGGCGGCCATCACGCTGGCGGTGACCGGGTTCAATTTCCTGGGCGATGGACTGCGCGATGCGCTGGACCCTCGGCTCGACGTACGATGACCGAGCCAGTCCTGGAAGTCTCCGGGCTTTCGGTTCGGTTCAGGACCGATGCCGGGGTGGTGCCGGCGGTAAATGATGTTTCATTCGTTCTGAAGCGTGGCGAGACGCTGGCCCTGGTGGGAGAATCCGGGTCGGGCAAGAGCGTCACCAGCCTGGCGGTGATGCGGCTGACGCCGGCGCCTCCCGGGTGCGAGGTGCGCGGGCGGGCGACGCTGAGCAGGGTGGGGGAACTGCTGTCGCTGCCCGAAGCCCAAATGCGGGAGGTGCGCGGCAGCCGGATCGCGATGGTGTTTCAGGAGCCGATGACATCATTGAACCCGGTGCTGCCGATCGGCGAGCAGATCGCCGAACCGCTGCGCTACCATCGCGGCATGGCGCGGGCTGCGGCGTTGCGGGAAGCCGCGAAGTTGCTGGAATTGGTTGGCATTCCCGAACCCGGCAAGCGGCTGGCGAGCTATCCGCATCAGCTTTCCGGTGGGATGCGGCAGCGGGTGATGATCGCGATCGCGCTCGCCTGTGACCCGGACGTACTGATCGCCGATGAACCGACGACGGCGCTGGATGTGACAGTTCAGGCGCAGATACTGGAGCTGCTGAAGGCGCTGCAGGCGCGCACCGGCATGGCGATGTTGTTTATCACGCATAATCTTGGCGTGGTGGCAGAGGTCGCCGATCGGGTGATGGTGATGTATGCGGGTCGGGTAGTGGAACAGGCGCCGGTGCGCGAACTGTTCCGTGCGCCGTTGATGCCGTACACGCGCGGATTGTTGCGGTCGGTTCCGAAACTGGCGCCGCTGGAGGCACTGGGCGCGCCATTGACGGCCATTCCGGGCAACGTGCCGGATCCGGCGAATCTGCCCGGCGGCTGCGCGTTTGCGCCGCGTTGTGCAGATGTGCGCAAGGTGGTTTGCGAGGCGGAGTTGCCGGAGTTGGACGCGGTGGGGGCAGAGCATCTGGTGCGTTGTGTCCGCTGGCGGGAATTGGCGGCGTAGTGGTGGAAACCAGCCCCGCCCCCCATCCTTGGTCTGTTTCGCAGCCCAAGCCCGCAAGAGCAGCGGAGGATATTGTAGCCGTTGAAAGCTTACGGATGCACTTCCCGCTGCCGCGGCGGTCTCCGCTGGGGCCGCGCGAGACGGTGAAGGCGGTGGACGATGTGTCGTTCTCCGTGCTGCAGGGGGAAGTGCTTGGGTTGGTCGGCGAGTCGGGTTCGGGCAAGACCACCGTCGGGCGGACGGTGCTGCGCCTGATGGAGCCCAGTGGTGGGACCATCCGGTTCCGCGGTCGTGACATAACGCATTTGTCGCGCCGCGCGCTACGCCCGATCCGGCCGGATATGCAACTGGTATTTCAGGACCCGTTCGCGTCGCTGAACCCACGCATGACGATCGGCAGCATCGTCGAAACGCCGTTGCTGATTCATCGCAAGGAGCTTGGTCGTATCGAGCGGCGGGATCGGGTGGCCGATGCTCTCCGGCTGGTGGGGATGTCACCGGATTTTGCAAACCGTTTTCCGCATGAATTCTCCGGCGGACAGCGCCAACGGGTGGGAATTGCGCGCGCGCTGATGCTGCGGCCGGGGTTTCTGGTTGCGGATGAACCGGTATCCGCGCTGGATGTATCGATCCAGGCGCAGGTGGTCAATCTGCTGCGTGAGCTGCGGGCAGAACTTGGGCTGTCTATCCTGTTCATCGCGCATGATCTTGCGGTGATCGGGCACATCTCCGATCGGGTCGCGGTGATGTACCTGGGGCGGCTGGTGGAACTGGCACCGACCAGGGCGCTGTTCCAGACCCCGCGTCATCCGTATACCGAGGCGTTGCTGTCGGCGGCTCCGGCGCCGGATCCCGACCTGCGGCGCGGACGGATCGTGCTGGCGGGCGATCCTCCAAGCGCGATCAATCCGCCATCGGGGTGTCGGTTCCGGACGCGATGCCGCTATGCCGAACCGGCCTGCGCGACGGCGACGCCGCCGTTGCAGGAAGTGGCGCCGGGGCATTTCAGCGCATGCCGGCGACAGGAGTTGGTGTTGCAGGGGGCGGGGTAGGGCGCCAGTGATCCGACGGGTTAGGAAGGAGGCCGCGATGACAACTCGACCGCCATTACCGCCGTATGACACGGAAACCGCCGCGCACAAGGCGCGAATGGCCGAAGACGCATGGAACACGCGCGAGCCTGAACGCGTGGCCGGCGGTTATACCGAAGACAGCCGCTGGCGGAACCGCGCGGAGTTCATTGCCGGCCGCGAGGCGATCATTGCGTTCCTGCGGCGGAAATGGGCGCGTGAACTGGATTATCGGCTGATCAAGGAAGTGTGGGCGGTGACCGGCAACCGCATCGCGGTGCGCTTCGCCTACGAGTGGCATGATGACAGCGGTAACTGGTATCGCAGCCACGGCAACGAGCAGTGGGAATTCAATGATGCCGGGCTGATGCACCGGCGGGAAGCGAGTATCAACGATGTCCGGATCCGCGAAGAAGACCGCCGCTTCCGGTGGCCGCTGGGGCCGCGACCGGCGGAGCATCCGGGGCTATCCGGGCTTGGGATGTAGGCGGGGGCGGCGTCATATTACACTCCGAACAAAGCGCGCGCATTTCCCCCTGCGATCATCGCCGTGCTGACCGCATCAAGTGACGTCGTCGCAGCGAGATGGCCGAGCGGATCGTATTCCCCCATGTCGTAGGGATAATCCGTGCCCATCAGCACGTGACCGGCGCCGAGCAGTTTCACCAGCGCTTCAAGCTGATGCGGCGTGAAGACAATCGCATCCACATAGATGCGCTTGAGATACATGCTTGGCGGGTGCGGCAGGTCGCCGTGGCTGTCGCTGCGCGCACCCCAGGCGTGGTCGATGCGGCCGGAATAGGCAGGCAGGTAACCGCCGCCATGCACCGCGATCAGCTTCAGGTTCGGATGGTGTTCCAGCACGCCATCGAAGATCAGGTAGTGCAGGGCCATCGTGGTATCGAACGGATTGCCGATCACATTGTTGAAGTAGAAACGACCGAAGCGGCGCGCTTCGGTGAAGCCGGCCGGATGCATCATCACCACCGCGCCCAATGCTTCGGCACACGCCCAGAAGGCAGCGAATTCCGGGTCGGACACCTCGCGTTCCCCGACATGCGACAGTATCTGCACGCCCTTGAAACCGAGTTGGCGGATACAACGATCCAACTCATCGGCCGCAGCCGAGCCGCCCGCCTGCAACGGCACGGTGCCGAGCCCAGCAAGCCGGTCAGGCCGGCGAGCGGTGAAGGCGGCGACACCATCGTTGACCATGCGGGCCGCTGCGATACCCATTTCTGGCGGCACGGTGTAGTAGCACTGACCTGGCGCGGGGGAGACGATCTGGATATCGATCCCCATTGCATCCATGTCGGCCAGGCGCAGGTCCAGATCGGTCAGGTTCGACCGCCGATCATTGTCCTGCTTGCGACCGAGCAGACGGGTTTCCTCGGTGTAGAACTGCGTGCGCGTGTCGGGGGGCAGATGCGGACGGATGAAAGTGGCCGCCGTCTCCACCAGCATGTGGGCGTGCATATCGATGACGATCCCGGACGGGCGCGGCTTCCGGTCGTGACGGCGCGCGGCAGTGCGGTCGTATCGGTTCCACGGCTCGGTCATCCTGCTTTCTCCTGGTTCAGCCGGGCAGGGTAGCAGGTTGGGGACCGCAATAAAAAGCCGGCAGCGGGGTTCCGCTGCCGGCTTTTTCTGGCCTGAATGAGACTGAGTCAGCCGTTGGTGTTGTTCTTGTTATTGTTATTGTTATTAGAATTGTTGTTGTTTCCTGTCCCGAACACGCCGGCATTGTTGTTGGCACCGTTGCCGAACACACCGCCGCCATTCCCATTGTTGGTGTTGTTATTGTTGTTGTTATTGGCATAGTTCGTAGCGTCGTAATTGAACGCCGGCATGGAATCCAACCGTGCCTGCGTCGCTCCCGGCAGCACCAACTTGTCGTTGCCGTTGCGATTGGCATCACCGAATACGAAATGCTGGAATGGCACCGCCACTTTCTGCTTGTCCGTGGAGATGACTGCCCAGACCCCGTTGCGGCCGATCAGCACGTCATCGATGGAACCGATCTTTTGATTCTGGTTATTGTACACGTCGGTGCCGATCACCTTGCTGGCACGTGCGTCGCCGTTGTCGGCAAGCGTGGGGTTGCGTTGCGATGGACGCTTATTGCCGTTGTTGCCGTTATTATTATTGTTATTTCCGTTGTTGCTGGGGATCGGCATTGCCGTGCCGGTGTATCCGCCCGAACCGACGCTGCCGTATGCCGTCGCCGCCGTGGTATTGTTATCGTTGTTATTATTATTGCCGGAGTTCGCCGCCAACGCCAGACCAGGCGCCGCCAGCAGCATTGCCGTCACTGCCGCGCCTGATAGCGAGATTCTTGTCATTGCATGAGCCCCTTCCTGTGTGCCTGAGAGTGCGTGTCGCGACCGGCCGGCCGTCGTCGTGCGGCCGGCGGACCAGGGCAGTTCTCTCTCAGGCCAGAACAGCGGCATTGGCGGCTCGTTCGGTCAGGGTCTCCGTCTTGTGAATTGTCCGTGCAGAGCCACCCTCACCCGGCTCGCTGCCGCGCGCCAACCTCTCCCGCACAGGGGTCCCGCAAGCGGGTGAGGTGGGTTGAACGAAGCAGCTTATTTCGCCACCACGCGGAAACGGCGACGGCGTTCCCGCGGCGACGCTGTCGCCGGGAACCCAAGCGGCAGCAGCGGCGTGGCTTCTTCCGTGGTGTCGTCCTCGGCTTCGGGAATATCGCGCCGCCCGAGGTAACTGGCCGCAAGATGGCGGAACACGTAGTCCAGCAACGAGGAGGCGTTGCCGACGCTGGGGTCGCCTTCGACCGCGCCGGCGGGGCCGAACCGGGTAAGGGTGAACGCTTCGACAAACTCGCTCAGCGGAACACCATGCTGCAGGCCGAGGCTGACAGCGGTGCAGAAACTGTCCATCAGCCCCCGGAAGGCCGAGCTTTCCTTATGCAGCGCGATCGAAAGTTCGCCCAGCGTGCTGTCGGCGTATTCGCCGGTACGCAAGTACAGCTTGTGGCCGCCCACCGACGCCTTCTGCGTGTATCCCGTGCGGCGGTCGGGCAGCTCCCGGCGCGCGCCCGGGATGACCGCGGGCACGAGGTCCCGGCGTGCCGGCATGACATGCAGGAACGGCGCCACTGCATCGTACATGGCGGCATGGGATGCCGCGTCGGGCTGCGGGAAAGGGGGGTCCCCAGCCAGCGCGCGGATTAGCGCCTGCTCGACGGTCAGGCCTGTGGCGGCGAGCCAGGCGCGTGCGGTGCGGGTCAGCGTTCCGTCGGGCGATATTGCAGAAAAGGGCGGGGCGATGCCGCCAGTTTCCACGCCGAGCAGAGCCTCGGCCGCGTCGGGGGCAGTAATGGCGGTCACCACGCGTAGCGGGGCGGCAGCAGTCCGGCTGGCGTCGTAAGCGGCGCGGGCTGCTTGGGCCAGTCCGGGGACCGGCGTTGCGGCGGGCGGAGCCGGCCAGTTTGGCACTTCGGCTATCGCCGTGGCGAACAGACCGCGTGGCGCCGGGGCGGTTTCGGCCTGGCCGCGCAACAGGGCGGCGAGTGCGCGGGCCGTCTCGCGGGCGGGCTCACTGCTATAGTCGAGTCCGAGAAGCGCGAGCATCTCGGCCAGCCCGGCCATGCGCAGCGTGATGCGGCCCGGCGTGGGGGTGGCCAGCAGCAGCGCCAGCGCGGCGGTGTGCACGGCCTCGGCGAAGGCCGGAACGTCCAAGCTGGACTCGTGGAAAAACGCCGGCAGGTTCAGCACGAAGGCGGCGGGGTCCGAGCGGGTCTGCCAGACTGGCTCGGTCGGGGCTCCCTGGCCGCGGCGCAGCATGTCGTGCAGCCGGTCGGCGATCGACGGGTCGATCCCGCATCGCTGGGCGCGGCCGGCGATGGGGGCGATCCAGGCTTCGGCGGCGGCCGGAAGTAAGACCGGTCCTTCGCCCGGCGCCAGCGCGGACAGGGCCGCCGCGGCGGCGTCGTTCCAGGCGGCCGGCAGACGGATGGGACGCGACGGTGCATCGGGGTCCGACCCTGCCAGAACCAGCCGCATCCGAACGCCGTGCCACGCGCGATGTGATTTCATGTCGCGCATGCTATGGCGGTCGGCGCTCGGGGGAAAGGCCTATTTTGCGTCCAAATGGGGTTTAGACCACAAAATCCTGTGGATGAATGGCCGC
>DATIMO010000575.1:0-2390 GCA_035475215.1 Acetobacteraceae bacterium
GTGCGAGCGATTCCCAACCGGGCATGAACCGCCGGACCGGCACGAGTCACATCATGACCGTCGAACAGGATGCGCCCGCCGGTCGGCACGCGGTCGCCGGCCAGAGCGTTGAAGAAGGTGCTCTTGCCGGCGCCATTCGGGCCGATCAGCACGACGATCTCGCCTTCTGTTACTGACAGGTCGGCGCCATCGACCGCGCGCAACCGGCCGAAGCTTTGCACCACATTTGTTGCCTCAAGCAGCATGGCGTCGCCGGAACAGCTTGGCGGCAAGGTCCAGCAGCCCGCCTGGCTGGAAGCGCGCGATCAGCAGGATGATTGCGCCATACACCATATAGGTTACGCCGGTGCCTGATCCGCCGAACGCCGCATTGGTCCATTCTTCCAACGGCACCAGGATCAGCGCCCCGAGCAGCGGGCCGAACAGCGTGCCCGCGCCGCCCAGGGCAGCGACGATCACCATCTTCACCGATATCAGTATGCCCAGGACGCTGTCCGGATCGGCGAACCCCACCATGATGGCGTAGAGCGACCCGGCCAGTGACGTGAACGCGCCTGACAGCATCAATGCGTATTGCTTGTAGCGCAGCACCGGCACGCCGAGGCTGCTGGCTGCCCGGTCGCCGCCATTGATGGCGCGCAGGTAGTATCCCATGCGGCTGCGCTGCATCACCGCGGTCAACCCCAGCAGCAGCAGCAGCACGCCAAGAAAAATGTAATAGTACGCCAGCGGTTCGCGAAACGTCAGATCGGCGACCGAGCGTGGCGCCGCCGGTCCCATCAGCCCGACCGCGGCACCCAGCAACGGCCAGTTGGCCACCAGCAGCCGGATCAACTCGGCCGCAGCGATGGTGGCCATGGAGAAATAGTGTCCGCGCAAACGAAAGGTCGGCGTGCCGATCAGGATCGCCAGGAACAGGCTGACCACGATCCCCAGCGGCGCCCCGGCAATCGGGGGCCATCCGAGATGGGTATAGACCCCCAGCGCCGAATACGCCCCGGCGCCGAAAAAGATCGCGTGGCCGATGGAGACCTGGCCCGCATAGCCGCCGATCAGGTTCCATGCCGAGGCGGAGATTGCGGCCAGCAGCACCAGCGCGCCGACGCGTTGATAGAACGCGTCACCCACGAGCGCTGGCCACAGGATTGCGGCGACAAGGACCAGGAGGCCAAATGTGCGGGCGCGGGTCATGCGCGAAGCCGGGCAGGAAGGGACGACGTAGGGTCAATGCTATTGGCCGCCGATAAAGCGCGAAGCGCACACACCTCCTCTCCCGAATTTCGGCCTCTCCGCCTCCGTGCCTTCGTGGTTATTTTGGCTTGATTACTTGCGTCGAAACCAAAACGACAAACCAGAAGGAAACCACCGCCCATCTCACGCCGTTCCCAACAGCCCCTGCGGTCTGACCCACAGCACCAGCAGGAACAGCGCGTACACCACCGCGTCCTGGTACACCGGCCCGAACCAATATGCCGAAACCGACTCGACAACGCCGATCAGCAGCCCGGCAATCAACGCCCCCGGCACACTGCCGAACCCACCCAGGCACACCACCACGAAGGCGATAAGCGTCAGCGATTCACCGACAGTCGGGGCGATGTAGTAGAACAGCGCGATCAGCGCCCCGGCTATTCCGGTCCCCGCGGCGCCCAATCCCCAAGCCAGCGCCTGCATGGGATCGGGGCGGATGCCGACCAGCATCGCCGCGGAACGGTCCTCCGCCACCGCCAGCATGCGCGCACCCAGCATGGTTCGCGTCAGCGTCAGATGCATTGCCAATGTCAGCACCAGCGCCACCACACCGGCGGCCACGCGCGATGCCTGCAACCGAAGGCCACCGATCTCCAGCGTGCCGCCCACCAGCGTGTCCGGCAGCGTGACGAAATTCGCCGAAAACGCCCAGAACGCCGCATAGCGCAGCAGCAGCGCCAGTCCGAACGTGGACAGAATCTGCGCCAGCATCGGGCCGCGCATCACCGCCCGGATCAGCCCGAAATACACTGCCAGCCCCAGCAGACCCAGCGCCGCGGCGGCCAGCGGCACCGACACCGCGGGCCCTGCATGACCCAACGTCCAGGCAAAGAATGCCACATACATCGCCAACATCACGAAATCGCCGTGGGCGAAGTTGATGACGTTCATCATCCCCCAGATCAGCGTCAGCCCGGAGGAAAACAGCGCATATACGGCACCCAGCAGCAGCCCGCTGGCTATGACCTGCGCCAGGATCACCGGAATGCTTCAGAAAGCCCCCTCCCCTTGCGGGCAGGGGATTCGCATATGGCGGTTTGTGACTCTGGCGAAGCGGTTTGAAATGGATTCTGTAGCGGACTCCGGTCATTGGCTTGGAGTCTGTGATGCGTTCGTTCGGCCTGTTTTTCGCCAGTGTG
>DATIMO010000576.1:0-1570 GCA_035475215.1 Acetobacteraceae bacterium
TGCGGCGAGTTGGGGTCCGTGGTGGACCTGATGCATGGGCGTAGCGTGGTGAGGGTGGCCGGTGAAAGGGCGCGTGAAGTGCTCGCACGGATTTGCCGGATCGACCTGCATCCCCGCGCGTTTGCACGCGGGCAGGTCGCAGTAACGCCGGTTGCCGAACTGCCGTGCCTGGTGTTCCAGCCGGACGATGTGCCGAGTTTCGACCTGGTCGTGTCTTCGAGTTATGCTGGCTGGTTCCTTGATGCGGTGACCCACGCGGCCGCATCGGTCGGATACGAGGTGCCGGATGCCCGATCGTCCGCCGAATTTCGTGCTGGTTCCCTATGAGGAAGCGCGTGCCCCGCCGCCGGCCAAACGCATTGGGCTGCTCGAGCGCATCCGGGCACTGATCGCCGGACCTGGTGCTGCGGTTGCCGATGTGCCGACGCGGCCGCGGCTGGTGTTCGGGTTCGACGCGACCGCTTCGCGCGAGCCAGCCTGGGCGGCGGCCCGCACGGTGACAGACGCACTGGTGCGCGCCTTGCCGGGGCAGCTTGATGTGGCGCTGGCCGTTCATGGCGGGTCGCGGCTGCACACCTTCACCGATTTCACGTCCGATGCGCGGACGCTGCGCGATCTTGCGGCCGGGGTGATCTGTCAGGCGGGGATGACACGGCTGCTGGCGATCCTGCGCGCCAGCCTGCGGAAACCGGGCGTGCGGGTGGTGGTGTATATCGGCGACGTTTTTGAGGAGTCCTTGCGCAGCGGGCAGATGCTGACGGATGCGATGGGGCTGCGTGGCGTCCGGCTGATCGTGCTGCACGATACCAGCGATCCGTCGGCGCGCCGCGATGCGGAGATCTTTGGTGATCTGGCACGGCGTACGGGTGGTTGCGTGCTGCCGTTCGATGCGCTCGCGCCGGACAAGCTGCGCGACCTGCTGGCGGCGATTGCCACCTTTGCGGTCGGCGGCACGGCGCTGTTACAGGAGAAACGTCGGGAGATGCCGGGGGCAGTGATGCTGCTGGAGCATCTGAAGGGGCGGTGAATACGCGGTCTCGTCGTATCAGAGGTCGATGATCTCGATCCAGTTCGGGTTGGGACCGGTCGCGTGACGTGCGCGGCGCATCAGGCCGCCGGTTGCTGAATCGATGGCATAGATTCCGATCGCGTTGTCGGTCTGGCCTGCGCAGAGCAGGAAGCGTCCATCCGGATCGATGGCGAAGCCGCGAGGCGTCGCTTCGCAGCGTGTGGCGGTGAGCCGGGATACGGTGCCCTGTTGGACGCGGAAGGCGTGCAGTGTGTTGCTGGTCCGCTCGCTGGCATAGAGCAGTGTCCTGTCGGGTGTGATATGCAGGTCGGCGGCGGCGCATTTGTTCTTGCCGGACAGCAGCGGCACGGTCTGGCGATGCACCAGATCGCCTGCTTCTTCCTTCAGTACGTCGAGGGTTGCATCCAGTTCGTTCAGGCAGAAGACGGTATCGCCGGTACCGAATTCCAGGTGGCGCGGGCCGGCGCCGGTGTGCAGCGGTGTCGATCGCAGTGAGTTTTCGTCCAGATGCCCGTTGTGGAAATGCCAGCGCAGGATGGC
>DATIMO010000577.1:0-2657 GCA_035475215.1 Acetobacteraceae bacterium
CGCATAGTGCATAAGTTAAGAATTTCGCACTGCAGGCCCGGGTGAGCAAAATCAAGCCGTTGACTGGTGCAGAAATCCGATGCGGATGTCCGCGGCTCAGGATGGGGGCCGCTGGCAGACTCCTCCGTGCCTGCGGACCACCGAAGCTGAATTCCGCTTCCGGCCGGGCCCCGGTGGGTGGGCTGAATATCTGGTTTCCCGTCGGCACGCCCGAAAGCAGACTGACCGCCTCACCACCCGAAGCGGTCATCGGATAGGCCGGGTGGTATTATACCAACCCGCCCAGACATTGACCCTCACGCGCTACGAAGTGCATCGTCATGCCCGGCGAAGGCCGCGCATTCACGTCTTGGTCGCAGCATGAAGACGTGGATGGCCGGCCCCTCGGGTCAAGCCCGAGGGCATGCTTTGCCGGCCATGACGTGTGGGAGCGCATCCGCGAGTCAAACTCACGTCGGGTTGGTATTAGGCGTTTCGCTTCGCTTAACCGCTCCTACTCTGCAGCCTCCGCGTACGCCTCTAGCGGTTCACAGGTGCAGACCAGGTTGCGGTCGCCGTAGACGTTGTCCACTCGCGCAACCGGGGGCCAGTATTTTGCGTCGCGCACGAATGGCGCGGGGAATGCCGCCTGCTCGCGTGAATAGGGGTGTGTCCAGGCGTCCACCATCATCTCGCGCGCGGTATGCGGAGCGTTCTTCAGCGGATTATCAGTGCGGTCCAGCCGACCGGACGCGATTGCCGCAATCTCTGACCGGATCGCAATCATAGCATCGCAGAACCGGTCGATTTCCGCCTGGGGTTCGCTTTCGGTCGGCTCGATCATCAGCGTGCCGGCAACCGGCCAGGACATGGTGGGAGCGTGGAAGCCGAAATCGGCCAGCCGCTTGGCGATGTCCTCCACCATGACGCCCGCTTCGGCCTGGAAGCCGCGGCAGTCGATAATGCATTCATGCGCAACCATGCCGTTCGCCGCCGTGTACAGCACGGGATAACGCGGGCGCAGCCGGGCGGCGATGTAGTTGGCGCTCAGGATGGCCACCTCTGTGGCGCGGGTCAGCCCGGCGGCGCCCATCATGCGGATATACGCGTAGGAAATCGGCAGGATCAGCGCGCTGCCGAACGGCGCGGCGGCGACCGGCCCGACGCCTGTCGCCGGACCTGCGTCCGGGCGCAGCGGGTGGTTGGGCAGATGCGGCGCCAGATGTGCGGCCACGCCGATTGGTCCGACGCCGGGGCCGCCGCCGCCATGTGGAATACAGAATGTCTTGTGCAGGTTCAGATGGCACACGTCAGCGCCGATCGCCGCCGGACTGGTCAGCCCGACCTGCGCGTTCATGTTGGCGCCGTCCATGTACACCTGGCCCCCGGCGGCGTGTACCACGGCGCAGATGTCGCGGATCTCGGCTTCGAACACGCCGTGCGTGCTGGGATAGGTGATCATCAGCGCGGCCAGGCGGTCAGCGTGCTTCGCAACTTTGGCGCGGAGGTCCAACAGATCCACGTTGCCGTCGCGGTCGCAACCGACCACGACGACGCGCAGCCCGGCCATTGCGGCACTCGCCGGATTGGTGCCGTGGGCCGAGGACGGGATCAGGCACACATCGCGCTGTCCCTGGCCGCGCGCGGCGTGATAGGCGCGGATCGCCAGCAGTCCGGCGTATTCTCCTTGCGAACCGGCATTCGGCTGCAGCGACACCGCGGCGAAGCCGGTCACTTCCCGCAGCCATGATGCCAGGCGCCCGATCACCTCGGCATAGCCGGCGGTCTGATCGGCCGGCGCGAACGGGTGCATGTCGGCGAAACCCGGCAAGGTGATCGGGATCATCTCGGCCGAGGCGTTCAGTTTCATCGTGCACGACCCCAGCGGGATCATGCTGCGATTCAGCGCCACGTCCTTGTCTTCAAGCCGCTTGAGATAGCGCAGCATCGCGTGTTCGGAGTGGTGCTCGCTGAATACCGCCTGGCCGAGGCATGGCGTGTTGCGCAGCAGCGATGCGGGAATCGATGCGGTGGCATCGGCCAATGTGCCGCCCAGGATTGTGGCCAGGCGTTCAAGTTCGGCGCGGGTGACGGTTTCGTCCAGCGCAATGCCGACGCAGCCGTCATCAATGCGTCGCAGGTTGAAGCCGGCGCCAAGCGCGCGTGCCATCAGCGTATCGGGGTCTTTCGTCTCGATGGTGATGGTATCGAAGAATGTGTCATGGCGCAGCTTCAGGCCGGCGCGATGCGCGACATCGGCCAGCAGGCGCGCCTGCAAATTCACGCGCCGGGCGATGCGCCGCAGCCCTTCCGGCCCGTGCCACACCGCATAAAATCCGGCGATCACCGCCAACAGCACCTGCGCGGTGCAGATGTTGGAGGTGGCTCGCTCTCGCCGGATGTGCTGCTCGCGTGTCTGCAAGGCCAGGCGCATGGCGGGGGTGCCGGCGGCATCGACGGAAACGCCGACCAGCCGGCCGGGCATGGCGCGCTTGTACGCATCTCGGGTGGCAAAGAATCCGGCATGCGGGCCGCCGAATCCCATGGGGACGCCAAAGCGTTGTGCCGAGCCGACGACCACATCGGCGCCCATTTCACCGGGTGAGGTCAGCAGGGCGAGGGCCAAAGGATCGGCTGCAACGATTGCCAGCGCACCCGTTTCGTGTGCCGCGTCGATC
>DATIMO010000578.1:0-2547 GCA_035475215.1 Acetobacteraceae bacterium
GTCAGTTCCAAGCCCGGAAGCAGGAAACCAGGGCCGCGGTCATCGCGGCCCCGGTCGTTTACAGCCATCAGCCTGCCGTACGAGAGTGCGTCTTTGGCTCGTGTCCTCGGGATTTTCCGTTACGCGTGTTTTCGGAACAAACTGTAACCCATGTGTCCAGAACGTACATTCGTGAAGGTGGTGCCGGCTGAGGGATTTGAACCCCCGACCTTCGGTTTACAAAACCGCTGCACTGCCGCTGTGCTAACCCGGCCCGGGTGGTCCTTCTAGCCGCCCGGCCAGAGCGGAGCAACGAGACACGATGCGGCGCGCCGTGGTTGTGGTTCTGGACGGACTGCGGCGTGACTTCGTCGATGCCCTCCGGACGCCGCATCTGACCCGTTTCGCCGAGCGTGCCTGCTGGTTCGACGCGCATCGTTCAGTGTTCCCGTCCGCCACGCGTGTGGTGTCGGCCAGCTTCGCCACCGGCTGCTACCCTGCGCGCCATGGGCTGCAAGGCAACAGCATGGCGCTGCTGGAGCATGGTCGGCTGGTTGGACACGACGCGGGCCGGCCGGAGTTCCTGATCCACAAGCGGGCGGTGACGGGCTGCGCTCTGGCAGTGCCGACGCTGGCCCAACGGTTGGCGGACCGGGGCGGCGCCGTGGTGTTCAGCAACGTGTCCCCGGGTGCAGCCTATGCGCACGATCCAGAAGGCTTCGGAGAAGTGCACCATCGGGCAGGGTCGTTTGGCCGTGGCCGGGTGCCCTTACCAGAATTGGCGGTGACGCTCGACGCTCAGGGCGACCGACTGATGGCGGAGCGGTTCATCGCTGCTGTATTGTGCCGCGGGGGACCTTCGCTCGCGGTGCTTTGGTGCGGGGAGCCTGATCACATTCAACACAACACGCGGCTTGGATCACCGGAGCAGCTTTCCGTGGTGGCGATGGCTGATCGCAC
Source organism: Acetobacteraceae bacterium (assembly GCA_035475215.1). Classification (GTDB taxonomy): domain Bacteria; phylum Pseudomonadota; class Alphaproteobacteria; order Acetobacterales; family Acetobacteraceae; genus DATDIC01. Next base: position 940 of record DATIMO010000578.1, read on the forward strand.
TGTGGGTCTGGTGATCGAGGCAACGGACCGGCTGCGCGATTCGGGGGACGATGTGCTGTTGGTCGTCTGTTCCGACCACGGACACGAGACGATCAGCGGTGTGATCGACGTCGAGGCGGAGCTGATCGCGGCAGGGCTTAAAGCCGATGCGCATTCCAGCGACGTGCTCGCGATGTCGAACGGTACGGCGGCGCTGATTTATCTCGATCCGGCGCGTGAGTCGCTGCGCCCGGCGTTGGAGGATTTTCTGCGGACACGCGACTGGGCGGGGATTGTGCTGGATGCGGCCGGGCTGGCGGAGGTCCGGCAGGCGGCAAGTGGCGGGCTTGCTTTTGCAGTGTCGTTGCGTGCGGATGACGCTGCGAACGAGCACGGAATCTCCGGCCGATCACTGGTAGCCAGGCCGTGCGGCGGCGAAGCCTATCCAATCGGGTGCGGGCAGCACGGCGGGCTCGGGAAGCACGAGCAGGCGCCGTTCCTGATGATCCAAGGCGACGGGTTCACTTCTGGCGAACGCCGCGCGCACCCCAGCCGGATTGTGGATCTGGCGCCGACGATCCTGCGGCATCTGGGGGTCGAGGCGCCGGGGATGGATGGTAGGCCGTTGCAGGGTCCGGGCGTTCAGTAAGATTTCATTCCGTTCGCAGCACATCGAGTGTTGCCAAGCCGTCTGCGGCATAATCCAGAAATGCACGCACGCGCGCCGCCATGTAGCGCGAGCCCGGGACAACAAGTTGCACCGGCAACGGTGCTCCCTCCCACGGCCTGAGCAGGCGAACCAGGCGCCCGGCGGTGACGTCATCGGCAACCTGATAGGACAGAGCAGACGCGATCCCCCGGCCCTCTCGCGCTGCTAGCAGCGCTGCATCTACCTGATTGACGATCAGACGCGGGGACACACGCACCACGACCCGGCGCCCATTTGCTTCGAACCGCCACTCCATCTGCACCGGCCGTCCCGACGTGAAAATGATGGCGTGAGAACGAAGGTCGCCGGGACAGGCGGGGCTGCCTCGGGCGCTCAGGTACTCTGGGCTGGCCACCAGCACGCGGCGCACCTGACCAACACGCCGCGCCACCAATCCTGAATCGGCGAGACGTCCGATTCTGACCGCCACATCCAAACCGTCTTCCACCATATCCAGATAGCGATCGGACAGCACCAGCTCGGCTTGAAGTGCCTCTTGCTGGTCCAGGAAACCCGACAGCAGCGGCATCACATGAAGCCGCCCGAACACCAGTGGTGCGGTGATGCGCAGAAAACCCCGGAGACTGCTGGCTTCGTCGCTGCCAAGCCGCACTGCGTCGGAGAAGTCGGTCAACAGCCGGCGCGACTGCTCGGCTAATCGGCGACCAGTCTCCGTCGGCGCCAAGCGCCGCGTGGTGCGCTCGACGAGACGCGTCCCCAGCCGCTGTTCCAGTGCGGCCAGAGCCCGAGTCACGGCGGGTGGAGACCGACGCAATCGCCGAGCCGCCGCGGCGAGGCTGCCCGCCTCAATGATGGCGACGAAGATCGCCAGTTCGTCCAGCCGGTCCACGTGGTCCTTCCGTATTCCGGAATGCTGCCTTTCACGTTTCGCTTATTCTTGTGGCGCCGGCAATGCCCAA
>DATIMO010000579.1:0-2071 GCA_035475215.1 Acetobacteraceae bacterium
CTGACGATACGATTGCGATCTCGGCCCAGCCGTAGTCCGGCAGCAGTGCCATGTCCTCGGTGTTGAGCGGCAGCGCGACCGCTGCTTCCAGCGAGGAGCGGATATCGCCGGCCCGGCGCGCATCCTCTAACGGCACTGTGATGCGGCGGCGGATTTCGCGGATTTTTGCCCACCTGGCCGCCAGCGCCTCATCCCGCCATTCGGCCGGCAGTTCGGGAAACAGTTGCAGATGCACGCTGTCCTGGTCGCCGAAGCGTGCGCCCCAGGCTTCCTCGGCGGTGAAGCAGAGCACCGGAGCCAGCCAGGTGGTCAGGCAGCGATGCAGATGGTCCAGCACCGTGCGGGCGGCGCGCCGGCGCAGACTGTCGGGCCGGTCGCAGTAGATGGCGTCCTTGCGGATATCGAAATAGAAGGCGGAAAGATCGGTGGCGCAGAAATTGTGCAGTTCGGGATACACGCCGGTCCAGTCGTAGCTTTCGACCGCGGCTCGGATGCGGGCGTCCAGCTCCGTCAGGCGGTGCAGGACCCAGCGTTCGAGTTCGGGCATCTCGGTCACCGGCACACGCTCGGTCTCGGTGAAGCCGTGCAGCGACCCGAGCAGCCAGCGCAGCGTGTTGCGCAAGCGACGATACAACTCGGCCTGCTGTTTCAGGATTTCCGGGCCGATGCGCAGGTCTTCCGTGGTGTCGGACATCATCACCCAGAGGCGCAGGATGTCGGCGCCGTATTTTTCCGCAACCTCCTGCGGGGCAGTGGTGTTGCCGAGGGATTTCGACATCTTGCGGCCCTGCTCGTCATTGACGAAGCCATGCGTCAGCACCGCCTTGAACGGCGCACGGCCGCGCGTGCCAACGGCCTCCATCAGCGAACTCTGGAACCAGCCGCGATGCTGGTCGGAGCCTTCCAGATACAGATCGGCGGGCCAGGGCAGGCCCCGTGCCTCCAGCACGAACGCGTGGGTGGAGCCGGATTCGAACCAGACCTCGACGATGTCGGTTACCTGCTCGTAGTCGGCAGGATCGCGCTCGTTGCCGAGGAAACGGGATGGCGGCGATGCGAACCAGGCATCCGATCCTTCGGTGGTGAACGCCTCGACGATGCGGGCGATCACGGCGGGATCGCGCAGCGGCTGGCCGGTGCGTTTGTCCACGAAGACCGTGATCGGCACGCCCCATGCTCGCTGGCGGCTGACACACCAGTCGGGGCGTGCCGCGACCATGGCGGTGATGCGGTTGCGGCCGCTTTCCGGGACGAAGACAGTGTCATCGATCGCCGCCAGCGCCTTCTGTCGCAGACCTTCCGGTCCATCCATGCGGATGAACCATTGCGACGTGGCGCGGAAGATCAGGGGCGCCTTGGAGCGCCAGGAATGCGGGTAGGAGTGCACCAGCTTGCCGCGGGCGAGCAGCGCATCTGCTTCGGCCAGTGCGGCGCAGACCGGACCGTCGGCCTTGTAGACGTGGGTGCGGGCAAACAGCGGCACCCACGGGTTGAACGTGCCGTCGTCACCGACGGTGTCCGGCACCTCCAGCCCGTTGGCGCGACCGAGGTCGAAATCTTCCTCGCCGTGACCGGGTGCGACATGCACGAAACCGGTGCCGGCTTCGGTGGTGACGAAGTTGCCGAACAGGACCGGGACGTCGTGATCGTAGCCGCGTCCGCGCAGGGGATGGGCGCAGATGGTACCGGTGAGCTCGGCGCCTTTCAGCACTTGCAGGACGTGATGTGTGGCGATCCTGGTTTCAGCCAGGAACTGGGGCAGCAACGCGAGCGCGACCAGCAGCTTGTCGCCGGTACGGACGAGCGATCCTTCGGCGATACTGTCCACGTGGATCAGCGCGTAGTCGAAGTCCTGCCCGGCGGCGATGGCCCGATTGCCCGGCATGGTCCAGGGCGTGGTGGTCCAGATCACCACCGCGGCCTCGGCAAGATCGGGGTTCGGTGCGCGGATGACCGGGAAGCGGACCCAGATCTGGGTGGAGGTGTGGTCGTGGTATTCGACCTCGGCTTCCGCCAGCGCGGTCTTTTCCACCGGCGACCAGAGGACCGGACGCAGGCCGCGGAACAGCGC
>DATIMO010000580.1:0-1705 GCA_035475215.1 Acetobacteraceae bacterium
AGGATCTGCGTCTGCCGCAGCTGTGGCACCATCTGCGGCAATGCCGCGATCATCTGGTCTGCGCCGGGAAACGCCAGCACTAGGTCGCGATCACCAGCGACATACAGGGCCGGGACAGTTATCCGGGCGCCGACAAACGGCGCGAGTAGTTCCCAATTCCGGTCGATGTTGCGGTACCAGTTCAGGCCGCCTCGAAAACCGGTGCGCGCGAACTCGCCGGTGTATAAGGCGATATCGGGCTCGGTCAGCCAGGCGGGGAGATCCTTCGGGTTCGCCATGTGGGTCGCCATGCGAGCCCTAAGGCCGCCGTCACGCGGAACCATGCCGACATTGCCCCGTTCCGCTGGGCTCGTCGGACTGCGCGGCGCGTCGCCGGAGTTCGAATACAGGATGCCGCGCATATAAGCGCCAACATCACTCTCCAACTCGGCTTCAGCAACCCCAGGCGTCTGGAAATAGAGTTGATAGAACATCGCGTCATCGGTCTTCGGCATCACCGTCGTGGGCCGAACCGGGCCGCGCGGGCGGTAGGGAACGCTCAAACCCGCTACGGCACGGAACCGGTCCGGCCGCATCAGCGCGGCGTGCCACGCCACCGGCGCCCCCCAATCGTGCCCGGCGATCACCGCAGTCGGTTCATTCAGAGCGTCCAGCAGGCCCACCATGTCGCCGATCAGGTGGAACAACGTGTACTGGTCGATGGCCTCGGGCGCATCGGTCTGGCCGTAGCCGCGCATGTCGGGTGCGACCGCCCGGAAGCCGCCGGCTGCGAGCGCCTCAATCTGGTGGCGCCAGGAATACCAGGATTCCGGGAAGCCGTGGCACATCAGGATCAGCGGGCCGCTGCCCTTTTCCGCAATGTGCATGCGTATCCCATTCGCTTCGATAAAGCGGTGCTGGATGTCGGTCATGCGCGCCTCCCTTCTTTGCCTCGGCCGACCACGCTGGCGCGAGGTCGGTGTCGTAGGTCGCTTCGCCCGGTGCCGGCGCTTCCATTACGTTAAGTGACGGCCGGTTGCTCTGGAGCTAGGCAGAGATACGATCCAGTGTGGCCGGGTCCGGCGCCCCGCTGAAATACTTGCGCAGCGCCTCTGTGAACTCGCGTTGTTGGGCATCCACTGCCGCGAACAGCGTCATGCAGGAGTGGAATTTCATTGCATCAACTTGTCCGAAGATCTGCTCGGCCGTTGAACCTTCCACCGCGTTGACCAGCCGCGTACATTCCACCAATCGCGGCCCGAGCACCGGGTGCGCCAGATACGCTGCTGCCTCCTCGTGCGTGCGGATGGCATAGAAGCGCGCGGTCTCGCTGCGTCCCAATCCGACGATCTGGGGGAACACGAACCACATCCAGTGGCTGCTTTTCCGTCCGGCGCGCAGTTCGGCCCGCACGCGATCGATTATCGCCTCCTGAGCGGTGACGAAGCGTCTAAGGTCATGGGGATCGGAGTCGGGAGCGGTCATGGCCTGCGCGCATTAAAGGGTGCCGCAAACTGGAGCCTGCCGCTTGCCTGCGACAATCCGCAAGCCCCATGCTCTGACGATGTTCGTCGTCACCGAAGCGCAGGCTGCCACGATCCGCACCGCCTACGAGCAGCGCGGCGAATTCTCGGCTGCCGTGGAGCTGCGCCAGCTGTTCCCTGGCATTACGGACAATGCGCAGGCGCGGGAGTGCGTGCACACGATCGTCAGCTGGGGGCCGCTG
>DATIMO010000581.1:0-2945 GCA_035475215.1 Acetobacteraceae bacterium
GGGAAACCGGGCAGCGGCTGCAAACCACACCGCCGGGGCCGATGGCCCCGGCGGCGCGAACAGTGGTGCAGCACGCACTGATCCACGGTTCCCCTGCGACGGTGGCAGAAGCCTTGGCGAAGGTAGCGGAAATTGGCGTCGGCGGGGTGATCATGCAGTTCCGCCTCGGCCCGATGCCCCATGAGTTTGCAGCACAAAGCTTGACGCTGTTCATGCAGAAAGTCGCACCGCATTTCGCTCGGAGGCCGGCATGATCAACCGGCGCCAGCAGCGCCGCGTGCCGGTTCACGGCGTAACTATCGGCATCATGGTTCTCGATACCGGTTTTCAGCGCCTGCCCGGCGACATCGGCTACGGCCCGACCTGGCGCTTTCCTGTGCAATATGCCGTGGTGCGCGGTGCGACACCGGACCGCATCGTGAAACCGAACGCCGACGGCATGCTGGACTTGTTCCTGCGCGCGGCCGATGACCTTGTCGCACTTGGCGTGGACGGTATCACCACAAGTTGCGGCTTCCTCGCCATTTTGCATCCGCAGCTTGTCGCGCATTGCCCGGTGCCGGTCGCAACTTCCAGCCTGCTGCAGATCCCGTTGGTGCAGAGCATACTTCCTCGCGGCCAGCGCGTGGGCGTGCTGACCGCCGACGCCGACGCGCTCAGCCCGGACCACTTCCGCGCGGTGGGTGTGAACCCAGACCTGCCGGTTGTCGGCATGCCGCCAGACGGCGTTTTCCGCCACAACAACCGCACCGGCCAGCCGCTGGTGGACTATGCCGCACAGGAACGCGAAGTGCTGGGTATGGCGGAAACGCTGCTGACCCGACACCCGGATGTCGGCGCGATCGTGTCGGAGTGCACCAACCTGCCACCTTATTCGGCGAAGATCGAGGCCATCTTTGGCGTGCCGGTCTATGATATCGTTGCCTTCGTCGAGTGGTTTCACAACGGGCTGCGCCCGCGGCGATACACCGCCTGCACCGGCGCTGCCCCACATTGCAAGGGAGGTGGACATGCAGACCAGGCGTAGCCTGAGCACAATAATTGGCACCGCAACCATTGGAGCGGCGGCTCTGGCGCGCGGTGCCAGCGCCCAGACAACTGCACCATCGTCCGGCGAAGCCACACTCGATCGCGTGCGGCGTAGCGGCGTGCTGCGGATCGCCGCATTGCCCGGAGAGACACCGTTTTTCGAGAAAGACCTTGCGAGCGGTACGTGGTCTGGCGCGGCGATCGATATGGCACGCAGCATCGCATCGGCGCTGAATGCGAAGCTGGAGTATGTGGAGGCGACATACGGCACGTCGGTGCTCGACCTGCAGAGCAACAAGGTCGATCTGGCATTCGCGCTGAATCCCACAGCGCAGCGGGCGCTGTCGATTGGGTTTTCGCGGGCATACTACATGCATCCGTTCGGATATGTGTCGCGCCCGGGTTTTCCGGCGCGGAACTGGGAGGATCTGAATCGGCCGGACGTTCGGGTAGTTTCGTTGATCGGCTCGCTGACCGATACGCTGGTGGCGCGGTATGCGCCGAAGGCTCAGGTGATCGGAGTGAAGGACGGATCGAACGCGATTCTGACAATGCAGTCGGGACGGGGCGATTGCATCGTTTATGGGCTGGTCCAGGGGCTCAGCGTCAGTGCGAAGGCGCCGGAACTGTCGCAGATGGTGCTGCTGCGCAAGCCGTTGGTGGCATTGCCGAGCGCGATGGGCGTACAGCAAGAACCCGATCGGCGCTGGCGTGATTTTCTTGATGCTTGGGTAGATTACAATGCGGGGTCGCGGCAAGTGGCGGACTGGATGCGGACTGGGTTGCTGAAGATGGGCGTCAAGGCCGATACGATTCCGGCAGATGCGGATTTGTAACTTAGCCGGACTTTCGCGACTCGCGCCCCATTCCAGAAATTTTGCTCTGCGGCCTGACCGGAAATCCCCTGCAGATGCGCCGATCGAACGCCACGAGGCAGACCGGATCGCGCTGATGCACCTGGTATCCGGCAAGATCATCTGCGGTCAGCGTTCCCGGATAGCGACCGCTCGTTGTCTCTGCAACGATATCCTGCGCGATGGCACCGCCATGCAACGCCTCGGCACCGCGTGTGGCGATCTGGCGCAGCGTCGCCGCAAGCTCCGGGTTGTGCAGCATCGCCCCAACCGGCAGCGGAACCCCCGTGGCGTCGAAATAGCCCGCGAAAGCCGCCTCATGCGCCAGCTCCGGCCGTTCCGAAAGGATCGTGTGCAGGTAATGCGGCATCGCGAACCCGCCATCCGCTGTCGCGATCGCATCACGGAACAATCGCTCCCACGGAAGCTTCCCGGTCTTCGCATCCACCAAAGCCAGGGTCCGCAGCGTCCCTGGCACGCCGACCACGCGACCGGTGCGGTCAAGCACGTGCAGGTCGATCGCGCCACCATCTGCCGTATGCGCCCAGTCAACTGGCATGAGCGCCGGGGCGCTCGCCAGTCCCTCATAGAAGGCCAGCTTTCGCACCCTCGCATCCCACACCAGCAGCAACGACCCTCCGCCCGGGCCGGAGGATTGCGGTTCGACCACCGCAAGCATCATCTGCCCGCAATGGCGGCATCGACCGCGGAGCCACCGTCACGCAGCACGCTCAGTGCTGCCTGTGTCGCCAGCGGATTGGCGGTCGCGGCCATGTGGTGCCGAGCCCGCACCGGACCGTCGTCCGCACGCGCGGGAGCGCTGAGCAGCACGGCCAGCGCAACCAACACGGCGCGCGGCAAAACGCGCATCACGTCAAAGCCACATCCGAATCGCCCGCAAGCAGACACGGAAATAACTGTCGAAACGACCACGGCGCGCCATCCTCCGCGCGATCGAACTGCAGTACCACGTCGAACCGGTGCTCATCCCACCGTGTCGGAACGTTCGCAACCGTCTGCCCCGCCAGCAAATCCGGCACCAGCGCGCCGGTGATCAGCTTG
>DATIMO010000582.1:0-2501 GCA_035475215.1 Acetobacteraceae bacterium
AGAAGCCATGGGGACCCAGCCCCCAGCCCCATGATCGAAGCTCCCCTCCCCCTGCCGTCAGTCAGAGGTGGGATACAATGCTGGGATACAAACCCGCCCGACCTTCCCAAAACCCAGTAAATATCTGCGTTTTTTCTTGCTAGCCATTCTGCTGAAACGGCGTGACAGGCACCAACGCGGCCTTGAGTCCCGCCATCAATGCAGCTTCGGCGACTTCAGGAACTTGGCGCGATCCGCGGAGCGCACCGACACCGTCACCGGCCCGGTCTCCCGCAGCAACTTCAACCGCACCTCGGCACCGGCGCTGCCGGATGCCCAGACGCGACGCCACAGTCCCGCCAGGTCCGATACCTCCTCCCCGTTCACCGATAGCACCCGATCGCCGGCCCGCACGCCGGCCTGCTCCGCCGGCCCTTTGTCGGATAATTGACCTACCACCAAAGCCTCATCCGCTTCGGTCGCATAGATGCCAAGCCACGGCCGCGCAGGCCGGTTCACCCGTCCGTAGGTCAGCAGATCGTTCAGGATCGGGCCGAGCAGCCCGATCGGCACGACCATGTTCATATCCAGCCGGCGGCCCTTGCGGTCCCCCTGCTGCAGGATCAGCGACCCGGTGCCGATCAGCCGCCCGTCGCCCGCAATCATTCCGCAGCCGCCCCAGAACGGATGGGCGGGCGCGGTGAACATCGCGTCGTCCAGCACGTACTCCCAGTATCCGGCAAATTCCTGACGTCCCACCACGCGGGTTTCCACCGCGTGGTGCCGTCCGCCGGCGGCAGCAAACACCACCTGATCGCCGACCTTCACCGCGTCGGAATCACCAAGCTCCAGAGCCGGTAAATTGAGCTGCCCGAGCGCCTGCACGATCCCGAACCCGGTTTCCTGGTCATAGGCCATGGCATGACCGGGAATGGCCCGGCCGTCGGCGGAGGTAATCCATATTGTCTCGGCCTCGGTGATTAGGTAGCCGATCGTGGCTACCAGCCCGGACTCGCGGATCACCACGCCGCTGCCGGCCCGTTCGGTACCCAGCGAGGCAGCGGTGAAGGCATCCGCGGGCACATAGGTCTTCAAACCCACGACCGCAGTCAGCGCGCGGTCCAGGTCGTACGAATAGTCGTCCGGATCCGGCTGCAGATTGGCCGGAATTTCCCAGTCCGCGTTCGCCATGACGCGCGTGTTCCTTGCCAGCTCTTCCAGTATCCTCGTTTTCCCGGGCTCTGCCAACGCCAGCCTGTAGCGTGGAACGAGCGGACGATCTGTCCGGTTCACGCGACCCGGCGCACCTGCTGTCGCGACGCATGCACCTGGAGTATTCATTTCCAAGCTTTGTTCCGGGGGCAGCCGTACCACGATGGCGAAATTATATGGACCGAAATTATATGGTCTGAATCTATCGCTCTAGGTTGCGAGGTTATCTGCTCAGCGACAATCCGACAAGCCTTGAACCGCCAGCAACCCGTAGGCGAGCCGCTGAGGTCGAAAGCAGCGGCGGCGGAATGCGGCGCTTCGATCAGTTCAGGGAGGATCTCAAGTCGATCCAGGATGGTGAACAGCGCCTCCTTTGCACTCGGCAAGCCGAAGCCGAACGCGGGCAACGACTGGCCTATGCCGCGCTCTGGACCGGCACCATTGTCACCGGCACCATTGTCACCTTGCTGATTTGCGCCGGCATCGGCGGGGCAATCAATCGCCGCATCGCGCGTCCGCTCATCCCGAAACGGGCCGGTCACCGTATGCTCGGAACGCTGAGCCATGATCGAGAACCAGGCCAGCTGAACCAACTCAGGCGATCGGAACCTCCAATTCCCGCCGCAGCTTGCGCCGCATCGCCTCGGCGAATTCCGGATAATCCTTGCACGTGACCGCAAACGCCCCCGGCCCCCCGATCACATCGCTCGTATAGCTCTCCAGCAAATCCGGTTCTTCGTGCAGGATGCACAGACCGTTGATGGTGATCCCGGCGGCCGCCATGCGGTCCCGGATCGGCCCCGGAGCAATGCCGGCATTCGATCGGCCGTCCCCGACCACATTCACGATCTGCCGGCTCGCCGAAGTCGGCGCGCGGGCGAGCAGCTCCAGTGCCGCGAGCAGCGCTTCGCCGATTGCCGTTTCACCGGGCTGCACCGAACGCGGCATGTTATCGACCTCGTCGGCGAACCCAGCCGCCTCGGCTGGCGAACCCACCCGAGTCCAATCTGCGATCACATCCTGTGCGCCGGTACCCGACCACAGCAGCAACGCGCACAGGCTGGACCGCGCGGGCCCGCCGATCAGGCCACGAATCACCGCCGTATCGCGCAAGGCCGCCGCCATGCCGCCGGCAATCAGGTTGAATTCGTCGTAGGTCACGCTGGCCGAACCATCGACCGCCAGCACAAGGGCAAGGTCCGCTGAATCCATGCCCCATTGAACGGACAGCCAAGCCGGCGGACAATCCCGCCAGGAGGATCGTTTGCATGCCCGAAAGCCCAGCCGACGGCAGCCTGCGCACCGAAACG
>DATIMO010000583.1:0-3329 GCA_035475215.1 Acetobacteraceae bacterium
GGGCCCAGAAGGCCGGGGTATCGAAATTGATGGCGCCAGTATTCCAGGTATATGGCGCTATCGAGGTACCATTGCCGATGACCGGATAGAAGACGAAATCTGACACGTTGCCTCCTTATTCTTGGCTGCGGCCAGCGTAGCAATTGTACGGCTACCGCATCTTAAACCCTGCCGTCAAATCCCGACCATGTGATTCAGGAGCCGAGATTGACCACCTGAACGCGACGGTTGCGTGGCTCGGGCACCTGATCACCGGTATCCACCAGCGGATCCTTTTCGCCGACGCCGACTGCCTGAAGCCGTGCGGCAGGGATGTTGAAGTTCTGTTCCAGGTAGCCAACAACTGCATCGGCACGGCGTTGCGACAGGGCTTGGTTGTATTCCTCGCTTCCGACGGTGTCGGTGTGTCCCTCGACCCGGAAGCGGAATGCGGCGAGTTGCTGGCTGCTCAGTGCCTGACCCAGCTTACCAACGGTCTGGATCGCGGCCGGAGTGAGATCTGCCGAGTTGGTCGGAAACAGGACCGTCAAATTCACCGAACGGGTTGCGGCCGGGGCAGTCTTTGCTGCTTGTCCGGCGGCGGGTTGCTCGCCGGGCCGCACCAGCCGGATGCCGCGCGTTGTGCCGCCGACGCTTGTGGGGGTGAGCGAGTTGATGATCTCCTGTGTCGATGGATTGGCGGACGAACCGACCTGCGGACCATTCTGCGCAAAGGCGGCCAGGCTGCCGGCGGCAAGCAGGACGGAGGCGATGGCAATAGCGGAACGACGCATGATTGGACTCCCTTTGCCGCAACAGAATGCATCCATGATGGCGCAGAGAGCAATAATACCAGGGTGGTTGCGTTCTGTCGGTTGTCCGAACAACGTTGGGGGGTCATGTCGTGTCCGCTTGAGGCGGAGGCGTCACAAAGCGTGAAATCACGCTCTCAAACAACGAAGCCAGACCAGGATTGCTTCAATTGAAGCAATCATGGTCTGGGCCGGGACACCCCGGGGCATGACGGTGCATAAGGATCAGTCACCCAGCAGGGTGTCGCGCAGCGAGTGCCAGCTCGCCAGATCGGGGGCGCAGATCAGGCCGCCAGTGGTGTCCAGCGGGGTGTAGGCAGACTCATCGAACCGCGCGGAGTAGCCGCCGGCCTCACGATGCAACAGCCAACCGGGTGCGTGATCCCAGGGCATCAACCGGTGATAGAGCAGCGCATGACACTGCCCAGCGGCGGTCACCCGGTATTCGTGTCCGGCGCAACGATAATTCCAGCTCGCCGCGAGCCGCGGCAGCGTCGAGCAGACCCGGCTGCGCCGCGGCTCCGGCAGGAATTGCCATGATACGATGCCGGTCATCTCGGCTATCGGCTTTGCCGCAGCCACATGCAGATCGGACCGGTCGCCGTTAGGCATCTCGATCCACGCCCCCTCGCCTCGCAGCGCCAATGCCGTATCGTCGCCCATCGGGTCGTAGATGGCCGCCATGACCACCTCCCCGTGCATCAACGCCGCCGCCATGACGGCGAACAGCGGGACACCGGCGGCATAGTTGAAGGTGCCGTCGATCGGATCAACCACGAAGGCCAGATCGGCCGTGATCAGCCGTGCCAGCAGGTGCGGGTCGGCGGCGGTCGCTTCCTCACCCACCACGACGCAACCCGGCCATGTTGCCAGCAGCGCCGCGGTAATATGCCGCTCGGCCGCTTCATCCGCGGCGGTGACCAGATCGAGCGGTCCCGCCTTGGTCCGCACGTCGTCTGCCTGCAGCCGACGGAAGCGCGGAAGCACCTCGGCGCGCGCAGCGTCGCGCAGCAACGACGCGAGCATGGTGGCATCACGTGCAGCAAAACTCATTCCCGCTGCTCGAAGCGGGCGCGGTCCGCAGGCAGCAGTCGTACGGTCACGTGGATGGTTGCGTCGGCATCGTGCCGCTCTATCACTTCGCCGTGCTGGTAGAGCCAGGCTAGACGCGCCCCGTCTTCCGGCGGCAGGTCGTAATCAGCCAGCTCCATTTCGGCGGAGATGCGCGTGTCGATGGACGCAAGCAGGGCGGACAGCCCTTCCCCGGTGATGGCGGATACCGCGACGGCCCCGGGTCGCGGCGGCACGTGGCCGACCCCGCCCAGCAGATCGGCCTTGTTCTGCACCTCGATGGCGCGGTCGCGCCAATCAGCGTCCAGCGTGCCGTCCCGCGCCATGCCATCGAGCACGGCGAGCACGTCGGCCCGCTGCGCCACGCTGTCCGGATGGGCGGCATCGCGCACGTGCAGGATCACGTCAGCTTCGGCGACTTCTTCCAGGGTGGCTCGGAATGCCGCGACCAGTTCGGTCGGCAGTTCGCTGATGAAGCCCACGGTGTCGGACAGGATGGCGCGTCGCCCGGAGGGCAGACGCAGCCCGCGCATGGTAGGATCGAGCGTCGCGAACAACTGGTCACGCGCACCGACGCCCGCGCCGGTCAGCGCGTTGAACAGCGTCGATTTTCCAGCGTTCGTGTAGCCGACCAGAGCGATGACCGGAAACGGCACACGGCGCCGTGCGATGCGATGCAATCCGCGTGTGCGCCGCACCTGTTCCAGTTCACGTTTGAGCTTCACGATGCGGTCGCCGATCAGGCGGCGGTCGGCTTCGATCTGGGTTTCGCCGGGCCCGCCGAGAAAGCCGAAACCGCCGCGCTGGCGTTCCAGATGGGTCCAGGACCGCACGAGACGTGATCGCTGGTACTCCAGATGCGCCAGTTCGACCTGCAACGCGCCCTCACGCGTGACCGCGCGTTCCCCGAAGATGTCGAGGATCAGGCCGGTGCGGTCGATGACCTTACAGTCCCACGCACGTTCCAGGTTGCGCTGCTGTACCGGCGACAGTGCAGTATCTACGATCGCGACCGTGACATGTGCGGCGGCCAAAGCCTGACCTTGCGCAGCGATCTGCCCTTCGCCCAGTAGCGTCGAGGGCCGGCGCAGCCGGAGCGGAAGGATGGCGCGGTGAACGATGACGAGTCCGATGGACGCCGCGAGCCCGACCGCCTCGGCCAGTCTTGCTTCAGCCGCGCGGGCTTGATCGCGGCCTTCGGCGGGCGGCCTTTCCCAGGGCAGGATGACCGCGGCGCGGGTCGGCCCTGCGACGGGATCCGCCCGGCCGTTCATCGGGCCGGCTTCAGCCCTCGCCGGCAGGTGACATTTCCCGCATTGGAGGGGAGACGCCGGCTTCGGCCTTGGTCGCGTCAAACAACTGGATCGGCGCGCCCGGCATAACCGTGCTGATGGCGTGTTTGTACACCAGTTGGGTATGACCGTCGCGCCGCAGCAGGACGGAAAAATTGTCAAACCAGGTGATGAT
>DATIMO010000584.1:0-4827 GCA_035475215.1 Acetobacteraceae bacterium
GAGCACGTCCGACAATTGGCGCAGACCGGCTTCGCCGCCTCCGTGCGGTTCCAGGAACTGTATGATCCGTCGCTGCCTCCGGTCCTTGGCAACCGCGATCAGCTCATCCAGGTCGTGCTGAATCTGGTCAAGAACGCCGCCGAGGCGGTCAGCGCTCAACAAAATGCCGAAATCGCGCTGACCACCGGCTTCCAGCATGGCATCCGCATCGCCGTACCCGGGTCGGACCGTCGCGTTGACCTTCCGCTTGTGGTTACGGTGCGCGATAACGGACCGGGGATCGCGGACGATATCCGCCCGCATCTGTTCGAGCCGTTCGTGACCACCAAACATTCCGGCAGCGGTCTCGGGCTTGCCCTTGTCGCCAAGATCATTGGCGACCACGGCGGCCTGATCGAAGTGGACAGCCACCCCGGCCGGACCGAATTCCGCCTGCACTTGCCCGTCCTCGGGGACGATGATCCGGCATGCTGAAGCAGCGCACATGACGACACCCACGGTATTGATCGCCGATGACGACCGGTCGATTCGCACGGTGCTGACCCAGGCGCTGGGGCGATCCGGCTATCAGGTCCGCTGCACGGGCAATGCGACCACGCTCTGGCGCTGGGTGGAGGACGGCGAGGGCGACCTGGTGATCACCGACGTGCTGATGCCGGACGAGAACGGGCTTGATCTCATCCCGCGCATTCGCAGCGTTCGTCCCGACCTGCGCGTGGTGGTGATGAGCGCGCAATCCACGCTGATGACGGCGGTCAAGGCAGCGCAGCGTGGCGCCTTCGAGTACTTGCCGAAGCCGTTCGATCTGGACGAACTGCTGGCGGTGGTGGGCCGCGCGCTGGCCGCTCCGACGCCGCCGATCGACGGACCGGCCGAGCCACGCGATTCCGACGACCACCTTCCGCTGATCGGCCGCAGTCCGGCGATGCAGGAGATTTATCGAACAATTGCAAGGCTTACCACCGCAGATCTGACCGTAATGATCATCGGCGAGTCGGGCACCGGGAAGGAATTGGTCGCCCGCGCCCTGCACGATTACGGCAAGCGGCGCGGCGGTCCGTTCGTCGCCATCAACATGGCGGCGATCCCGCGCGAGCTGATCGAAAGCGAGTTGTTCGGCCACGAACGTGGCGCATTCACCGGGGCACTTGCGCGCAATCAGGGCCGCTTCGAGCAGGCCAACGGCGGCACGCTGTTCCTGGACGAAATCGGCGACATGCCGCGGGAGGCGCAGACAAGGCTGCTGCGGGTCTTGCAGGAGGGGGAATTCACCTCTGTGGGCGGCCGCCAGCCGATCAAGGCGAATGTGCGCATCATCGCCGCCACGCATCGTGACCTGCGGGCGGCCATCAGGCAGGGCACGTTTCGGGAGGACCTGTTCTATCGCCTGAATGTTGTACCGGTTCGGCTGCCGCCATTGCGTGAGCGGGCTGAGGACATCGCCGCACTGGCGCGGCATTTCCTCGATCGCGCGCGAGAGGATGGGCTGCCGGCCAAATTGCTTGATCCCGGGGCGATCGATCGGCTTCGCGGGCATTCCTGGCCCGGCAATGTGCGGGAGCTGGAAAACCTGATGCGGCGGATGGCCGCGTTATGCCCGTCTGAAACTATCACCGCGGAGGCGATCGAGCCCGAATTGGTGGACACGGCGGCGCCGACTGACGCTGCGGCGCCGGCTGGCCCCGAGCCGCTGTCCCGCGCGGTCGAGCGACATATTGCGCAGTTTCTCGCCGCCTGTGGCAGCGGTGCGGCCCCATCCGATGTTTATGAGCGGGTGATGGCAGAGGTGGAGCGGCCGTTGATCAGACTCACATTGGCAGCAACCCGCGGCAACCAGATCAAGGCTGCGGCGATGCTGGGACTCAATCGCAATACGCTGCGCAAGAAGATCCGCGATTTGGCAATTCCCGTCGTGCGGGGGGTCATGTGAGCCGGCCCCCGACACCCTCCCGCAACAGGCAGGGGAGTAACGTTCGAACCCCCTCCCCTTGCGGGCCGGTGAAGTGGCAGGGTTTCCCCGATGAACGCTGAACCACCACGTCCTGCGATAGAGCCGCCCGCGGCATCGGTCCGGCCGAGGCGATCCTGGGCGTCGCGGATTGGCGACATTCTGCTTGGTCCATCCGCCACGATCGGCCTCGTGGCGCTGGCGATCGCCGTCGGCATCAGCACGTTCGTCATGCTGGCACGCGGCGAGCCGTACGGCGTTGCGCCTGGCGCTGGCGTGGCGCTGGTGCTCGCCAACGTGTCGGTGCTGCTTCTGCTGGGCGCCGTACTGGCCGGCCGACTGACCCGCGTGTGGGCGGAGCGGCGGCGCGGCTCCGCCGGTTCACGGCTGCACGTGCGGCTGGTGATGCTCTACAGCTTCGTCGCGGTGGCGCCCAGCATCCTGGTGGCCGGATTCGCGGTGGCGTTCTTCCACTTCGGCATTCAGGCATGGTTCAACGATCCGGTGCGCGAGGCGATCACCGAGTCGCTGCAGGTCGCGCGCGGCTATCTGGAGGAGCATCGCGATAATATCCGTGCCGTGGCGCTTGAAATGGCGAATGACCTGACCAGCGCCGGCGCCGCGCTTGCCGGTGATCCAAACTCGTTCGCGGAAGTGCTGGCGGCGCAGACCACGCTGCGCGGGCTGACCGAGGCGGTGATCTACGATCCGCTCAGCGGGCAGGTGATGGCATCGGCCGGGCTGCTTGGCGGGTTGGGTGTCGAACCACCGCCGGGCTGGGCCAACATGCAGGCGCGTACCGGCGATGTTGTGGTGGTGAATTCGCCGGATGGGACGCGAGTGCGGGCACTGGTGCAACTCAATTCGACGCCGCCATTGGCCTTGATGATCGGCCGTCCGGTCGATCCGCAGATTCTGCGCTACATGCATCGCACGGAGCAGGCGGTTGCCGAATACAGTCGCCTCGATCAGAACCGGTCCTGGCTGCAGGTCGCGTTTGCCTGGATTTTCGCCATGGTTGCATTGCTGGTGTTGTCGGCTGCGGTGCTGATCGGCTTGCTGATGGCCAATCAGATCGCGCGACCGATCGGACGTCTGATCCAGGCGGCCGAACGGGTGCGCAGCGGCGATCTGGGGGTGCGTGTGCCGGAAAGCCCGAACGAGGATGAGGTCGCCGGACTGTCGCGTGCGTTCAACCGCATGACCGGTCAGCTTGCCGCCCAGCGCGCCGAACTGATGGATGCGTACAAGCAGATCGACGATCGGCGGCGCTTCACCGAAACCGTGCTGTCCGGTGTTTCCGCCGGGGTGATCGGGCTTGATTCGCACGGACGGATCGAATTGCCGAACCGAACAGCAGATGAATTGCTGGATGCAGATCTTCTCGCGGCGATCGGCCAGGACCTGGCCACCGCGGTGCCGGAGCTTGCCGGGCTCGTGCAGGAGGCCTTGGGCGATCCACGACGCGCGCACATGGCCGAAGTGCAGATCGGACCTCCGTCGCGGCGGCGGACACTGCTGGCACGCATCGGCGCCGAACTGTCCGGCGAGCGTGCGGCCGGGTTCGTGGTAACCTTCGATGATATCACCGAACTGCAGTCGGCGCAGCGCAAAGCGGCCTGGGCCGATGTCGCCCGCCGCATCGCGCACGAGATCAAGAACCCCCTGACACCGATCCAGCTTGCCGCCGAACGACTGAAACGACGCTTCGCGCGAGAAATCACGTCGGACCCGGAGACATTTGCGCAATGTGCCGAGACCATTATCCGGCATGTCGGTGACATCGGACGGATGGTCGATGAGTTCTCGGCGTTTGCGCGCATGCCGCAGCCTGTCATCAAGCCGGAAGATGTCGGGCGTATCGCGCGCGAGGCGCTGGTGTTGCAAAAGACGGCGCGGCCGCAGATCAACTGGCGAACGGATATTCCGGAGCGCGGACCATTGGCGCCATGCGACCGGCGCATGCTGCGGCAGGCTCTGACCAATCTGCTGCAGAATGCGGCCGATTCGGTGGAAATGCGGGAGCCGCAGGCCGGGGTGGGTACGATCGCCCTGACGGTGCAGCCCGAACTTCATCCAGCCGGCAATGATGTGCGCATCACCGTGACGGATGACGGGATCGGGCTGCCAGAGGATCGCGCACGGCTGACGGAGCCATATGTGACCCATAAGCCGAAGGGAACGGGACTCGGACTGGCGATCGTAAAGAAGATCATGGAGGACCATGGCGGGCGGCTTGCGCTGGATGACCGGGCCGAAGGGCCGGGCGCCGTCGCGACGCTGATCCTGCCGGCAAGGATGGCCGATGCCGCATGAAATCCTGATTGTCGACGACGAGCCCGATATCCGGCTGCTGATCGACGGCGTGCTGCGTGACGAAGGCTACGACACGCGTCAAGCTGCCGATTCCGATCAGGCGCTGGCAGCGTTCCGCGCGCGGCGACCTTCGCTGGCCATATTGGACGTGTGGCTGCAGGGCTCGAAGCTGGACGGGTTGGGTATACTGACCGCGTTTCACCGGGAAGAGCCACAAGTGCCGGTAGTGATGATCTCCGGCCACGGCACCATCGAGATGGCGGTGCAGGCGATCCAGCAGGGCGCGTACGATTTCATCGAGAAACCGTTCGAGTCCGACCGCTTGCTGCTGGTCGCGCGACGGGCGCTGGAAGCCGCTGCGCTGGCGCGGGAAAACGCAGAACTGCGGCTGCGTGCCGGGCCCGAGACGGCCCTGACCGGCCCGAGCGCCGCCGTGGCATCCGTGCGCGCGCAGATCGAACGGGTGGCGCCGACCGGGTCTCGCGTGCTGGTGCACGGGCCGGCGGGTTCCGGCAAGGAAGTTGCCGCCCGCATGATCCACGCGCGGTCTCGGCGTGCCGGCG
>DATIMO010000585.1:0-7887 GCA_035475215.1 Acetobacteraceae bacterium
AGCGGCCTAATTTTGGTGCGAAGTTTTGATTTATGAGCGGGACGGTTTCGGGCCGCTGCGCGGGTTGGCGGCGGCAAAGTCACGCGTGATGCGATCGAGAATGAGCCGCTTGCGCTCGTCGTCGATCGGCATCGACGGCACCAAACGGGTGAGCTTACGCTTGCTCACGATGCCATGCCGCACAAGCTCGCGGTTGAATGTCATGTCCTGCTCTCGCCCGGCCGCATATTTCGACAGCACAAGGTCATGCACGTCGATGCAAAGCCCGGTCGCGCCGCCCGTGTTCGCGCTGCTGATCTGCACAAGGCGTTGCTCCCACCCTGCCGGAAGAATGGCAGTTCCCGGCCCGATGCCGTGCGCGTAATAGCGGTACGTCTTGTGAAACTGCGAAAGCTCCCCAATGGCGGCGTCAATCACGTCGGCGCGCTCCGGGTGATTGCGCGGATATACGTCCGCTTCGACCGACTGAAAGGCAATCGGCGGCAGCTTCATCTTCTGCGCGTGGATGGCTTGGCTGCCGATCACGACAATCTCAGAGTCACCCGAGATTTGACTGGCGGCGCGAATAATATGTTCGAGTTGAATACGATTCATAGATAGCTTGACGCTCTGCCTCTGTGAGAATGCCCGCAAAGGGGCTGGACTGCCGCAGGCGGGTTGCCCGCTCCGAACGCTCCTCCAGAAATTCCGCCACCTGAGCGGCAGAGCCGCCGAGAATGTTTTCCCATTCGGAGAGCGTCAGCGTGGGGCTGCCTTCCATCTTTTGCCAACGGCGCAAATTATCCCGCGCCTCGTCTAGCAAGGCCGGGTTGGCCCGCAGCTTGCGGGCAACGAGGCGGTGCATGGCAAGGCTGCGCTCGTCAACGCGCGTGTGATCGCTGTAAATCGGCTCCATGCTGGGATTGTAGCATAGAACCGAGCGGGAGCTAAGGCGCTGCCGGATGTGGTTAAACAGGAATGTGGTTTCATAAGTTTTGACATATGCACCAGACCTCCGTTCCGAGTGCTCCGTCACCGTCCCGGTGCCAAGGGGGTGCGGTGGCGCTGATTGGATTCACGCGTTTGACCGCGTGGTCGGACTGTGCGCTGCTTCCCCTCGGATCACGCGACCGCATCCGTCGCCGTGGCTCGGCAAGGTCTGTCCCGACGCACCCTCATGTTTCTTGCATTGCCGTTCGGATTGCGTGGTCGCGCATTTTCGTCGGCACGTACTATCTGACAGACGTGCTCGGCGGAGCCTTTACAGGAAGCGCGTCAGCCGTTCTTGTGCGCGCCTCTCATGGCGAGGGCTCCCGGCTTGACCGACTGGTCGCGGCGATCCTTTGAATGCTGCGGGGGTAATCGTGGGCTGGGCGCATTTCGTTCCTCCGATGCTAACGGCGCTACTTGCGTCGCTGGTGGAATGCATCGAAGCCTTGACGGTGATTCTGGCCGTGGGTGCCGTCCTCGGTTGGCGGGGCGCGCTGGTCGGCACTGGTCTTGCCCTCGCGTCCCTTCTCGCGCTGGTCATTTTTCTCGGACCTGTGCTGACCTTCATTCCCTCGGCAACAATCCATTTGGCGATGGGGATACTGTTGCTCGCCTTTGGCGCGCGCTGGCTACGTAAGGCGGTTCGGCGCGCGACAGGCGTGATCCCGATGCGCGATGAGGCGGCGACCTATACGCGACAGCGCACGCGCTTTCTTGCTCTGGCCGCCGGGCCGGGCAGGCGCACTCATACGGGTTTGACTGCCGCGTTCCAGATTACGATGGTTGAGGGTATCGAGGTCGTGTTCATCGTCCTCGCCATCGGCGCTACGGATAGTCGGCTGCTCCTGCCTGCCAGCCTTGGCGCATTGGCAGCACTTAGTGTCGTGGTGGCGCTCGGCATCGCGCTGCATCGGCCTATAGCGCGTATTCCCGAAAACGCGCTGAAGTTCACGGTCGGCGTTTTGACCTGCGCCTTCGGTCTTTTCTGGATAGGAGAGGGCGTCGGGATACAGTGGCCCGGAGAAGACTGGGCGGTCGTGGCCCTCGCGGTTGGCATTCTCGCTGCCACGTTGGTCGCCGTCCATCTGACGGCGCGGCGGGCCACTCCCCCTGCCGCATAAGATGCATTATGCCGTCCTCTGCCCGACATCCCATCGATCCGCTGTGCGGCGCGATCCTCCGTAAGTCACGCGTGCACCAACGGACAGCCGAACATCGCCGGCGGCGGGAAGGCGTGCTCCCCGTCCATGGTGGCCACCGGCTTGTAGTAGTCCCATCTGTGTTTGGCCTCAGAGGACGGCTTCACCTCCCACACATACATCGTGTGCCGCACACACCCGTTCGGGTCGATGCGCACGTTGGTGTTGTAGAAATCGTTCACCGGGGTTTCGCGCATTTTCGCGGCGACCGCATCGGCATCCACCGTCCCCACCGCCTTCACCGCTTTCAGGTAATGCAGCACCGCGGCATAGCAGCCGGCCCGCTGCATGGTCGGCGGTTCGTCGATCGACTGATTGAATCGCTTGGTCCAGTCCCGGGTCTTCTGATCAAGGTCCCAATAAAACGAGTTTGTCAGGACCAGCCCCTGGCAGACATCCTGCCCGAGTGCCTTCACATCCGCGATCGCCATCAGCAGCGTCGCCAAACGCTGGCCACCTTTTGCGATGCCAAACTCCGCCGCCTGCTTGATGCAGTTCTGCAAATCAGTGCCGGCATTAGCAAGACCGATCACCTTCGCGCCGGAAGCCTTCGCCCGCACCAGATAAGACGAAAAATCCGCCGTGCCGAGCGGCACGCGCACGCTGCCCAGAACCTTGCCCTCGGCTTCCTTGACGAACCGCGAGGTGTTCTCCTCCAGCGAATAGCCGAACGCATAGTCCACGGTGATGAAGAACCAGGTATTGCCGCCGGCCTTGGTCAGCTCGCCACCGGTGCCCTTGGCCAGCGCGTACGTGTCATAGACGAACTGGAACCCGTACGGCGAGCATTGCTTGCCGATGAAATCGGTTGCCGCTGGATCGGCCGCCATATAGATGCGCTTCTTCTCGCGGCTGATCTGCTGAATGGCAAGCCCGGAAGAACTGGCGGCGCCGTCGGCCAGTGCGTCCACGCCCTCATCATCGATCCACTGGCGGCCCTTGGCGGCGGCGATCTCGGGCTTGTTCTGAACGTCGGCCTGCAAAATCTCGATCGGGCTGCCAAGCACGGAGCCGCCGAAGTCCTCGACCGCCATTTTCGCGGTCACCATGTCGCCGGGCCCGCCGTCGTCGCGATAGGGGCCGGTCAGGTCGCTCAGCAGACCGATGCGCACCGGCTTGGATGAGCTTTGCGCGCGCAGGATGGCGGGGCGGGCCAGCGGGGCGGCGGCGAGTGCTCCGAGCGCGGCACGACGGCTGATGCGGATCATGATTTGCGTCTCCCTGCTCCGGTTCCAATTTTGCGTGGCGGATACGCCCTATCTAAGATGCACAACTGTCCGGGTGTCCAATAAACCAGACCTCTCGGTCCAGGGCCATACCACCTCAACGGAGGGAAACGTGAAACGCATAGGCGAAGCCAGCAATGGCCCGATCGCGCTCGCAACCGCCATCCTGCTCTCGATCGGCGTGGCACTCATGGCCGGACTGTCGGCTACCTCTCCGGCCGTTGCCGCCGGGCTCAGGGACGACCCCGACCTGCCCAACCTGATTGCCACTCTGTTGCCGAGCGTCGTCAACGTCACTACGACCCGCTACAAGAACATCCAGATTCCGCCGGGCAATTCGGTCATGGCCCAGGCCGCGGAACCCGACAGAAGCCTGTGGTTCGGCAGTGGGTTCATTGTGACCACCGACGGATACGTCGTAACCAACAAACATGTCGTGCACAACGGGTTTGAATTCAGAGTCACCCTGAGTGACGGCAGCCAGCTCCCCGCGGACCTGATCGCCGAGGCTGCGTGCTGTGATGTCGCAGTGATCAAGATACGGGCCGCGAGACCCTTTCCTGCAGTCACGCTCGGTGACAGCGATACGCTGCGTCAAGGCAATTTCGTGATCGCGATCGGCAATCCGCTGGATTTCAACAGCACCGTAACGACTGGAATTATCAGTGCCCTCAATCGTGACCAGCACTTTACCGAGTTCGACGACTACATACAGACGGACGCGGCAATCAACGAAGGCAACTCTGGGGGGCCCCTGTTCAACGCCAAGGGCGAAGTAATCGGAGTCAACTCCGCGCTCTACACGACAGCGACGAGCAGCGGCAATATCGGCATTGGTTTTGCGATCCCGATCAAGGACGCCAAGTTCATCGTGACTCATATGCGGGATATCGGGGTGGGCAATCTGAAGCCAGGGTACTTTGGCGCGCAGGTCCAGTCGCTCACGCCCGATCTGGCTGCGGCCTACGGGCTTCAGGGCCCGTGGGGATCCATCATTCTGAAGGTGCTGGATGGCACTCCGGCCGCACAGGCGGGGCTCCGTACCGGTGATATCATCACCTCGTTCGGGAATGGGTTCGCGAAAGACAGCCGTGCCCTGATGCGCAACATTGTCGAGACGGTACCGGGAACAACAGTGGTGCTGGGCGTGTTGCGCGGCGGCAAGCAGCAGATGGTGCCCGTCACCCTGACCGAACTGCCTGCGAATCAGTCATACGGTACTTTCCTGGGCGCCCCCGGCGTGCCCAAGCCCAACCTTCCGCCGGAAGCGACTTCTCATTTTGGCCTGACAATGGCCGCGATCACACCCGAGCTTCGCGCCAAGTACGGGCTTGATCCGCAGCAACAAGGCGTTTTGATCACCGGCGTCGGGATCGGCAGCGCGGCCGCAAACAGTAACATCAATGCCGGTGCGGTGATCGTGCAAGTGCGCGACACGGTGGTTTCGTCACCCGATGATGTGCTGAAAGTCGTGGACGACCAACGCAAGCAACTGCAGCCGTTCGTCTCGATGCTGATGGCCGAACCATCGGGACTTCGCTGGATATCGCTACAGCTCGACTGAGCGGCGGACAGCAGAAGCGGCGGGCCGTCTAAACCTCGCCTCAAGCGGTCACGCTCTATTGCATCGGCCTAAGCGCCTCCGGGTCCAGCGTGCCGCTGCGCCGATGCAGTTGCAGCGCCAAAGCGAGCAGCAGCGCAGTGACGGCCGCGCCGATCACGATGTCGGTCAGCACCAATGCCTGCACCACCGGATCGACGGCCGGCGTGCCGGGCGGGTGGTCGTAGAAGATCGGCGCTCCGGCGCCCCAGCGAAAGCCGATGGCGAGCAGCAGCACATACGTAGCGGATTGCACCACCGACAGGCAGCCGATCAGATGCACATAATGGCGGCTGGTGATGATCCCGTACAGCCCGATGGCGAACAGCCAGACGCAGACTGCCCAGGGAAGCAGCGTCATTGCGTCGGATCCTCGGCCCGCGTCTCTTCCAGGAACTCGACGAACAGGATGCCAAACCCGCCGGCAACCGCGAAGGCAACACTCGCATTGACCACCACCATCAGGCCGCCCGACAGAAGCAATTTCATCGACCCGAGCGGCAGCACGTTCTGCAGGTATTGGGCGCCGACCAGCATCGGGCCGAAGCCGGCCAGGGCGTACGCCGCGGCGCCGCCGCCCTCGATCGCGTCCAAAGGTCCGTTGCGCATGAAACGGCGCCAGCCGGCGTAACCCTCCCCGAGATACAACAGCAGCAGGCCGGAGGCGATGATGACGCCGCCCTGGAAGCCGCCGCCGGGTGTGACCGTGGCGTGCAGCACGACGTAGATGCCGAACAGGATGGTGACGGGGGCGAACCAGCGGGCGGTCAGGACCAGTGCCTCGCTGTGCGGCGGGATTTGCCGGCCGGGGACGGTCGCCGGAAGCGCGGTGATCGCTTCACCGCGGGTGCCGCGCAGGAGCACGGCCGTGCCGGTGACCGCGACGAACAGCATCATCTCCTCGCCCAGCGTGTCGAAGCCGCGGTAATCGAAATTGACCGCGCTGACCATGTTGGTCACGTGGCGTTCGGCGGGGGCAAGGCGGTTGATGATGTCACCGTACGGCAGAGGGTGACTGCCGAAGACGGGAAGCGCGCCGATGACGGCCGGCAGTGCAGGGGCGATGCAGGCCAGCGCAAGCGCCAAGAGAACCAGGCGAAGGCGAGGGGTCATTCGCGGGTGCGTCCGGCGCGGATGCTGGCGAGGACGACAAGATACAACACCGGCAACGCGGCCGTGCCGACCACGAGTTCCGAGTAGGCCACGTCCGGCGCCTGGAGCGCGAAGAACAGCAGCGCCAGGATCAGGCCATTGGCTGACATCGCCAGCACCTGGCGGCGCGGGTCGCGCGACAGCACCACCCCGGTACCGGCAACTGCGGTGAGAACGAACAACAGCACGAGCAGCAGGGTCATTCAGCTTCGTCCTGGCGGCGAATGTGCAGCGCCCGGCCAGTGGCGTGGTTCAGCGCGGCACCGTTGAATAGGATACACGCGACCAGGAACGCGAGCTTGGCAATCGATGCGGAACTGCCCTGGGACAGCCACGCAGCCAGCAGTATCGGCAGCCCGGCGCCGATGCCGACGAAGCCGACGCAATGCAACCGGTCGAAACTGTCGTGCAGCCGTGCGAATCCCAGGCAGCCGAGCCAGACCGCGGCCACCGCAACGGCAAGCAACACATCAGCCGCCAGATTCAAAGCCAGCGCTCCAGGAATGTGGTCAGGACCAGGGTGCCGGGCAGCGACAGCAGGCCCAGCGTGACCGCCAGATCAAGAAACGACGGCTGGTCAAACGCGAAACTGAGGCAGACCAGCAACAACGACGTGACCACTGCCGCGAGCTCCACGGCGACCAGTCGGCTGCCGATCGACCCACTCAGCGCCCGGATTGCCGGCAAGGTCAGAGCCAGCAGCATGGCGATCGATGCAACGAGCCAAGGATTCATACGGGCCACCGGCAATCCGCTTCCGGTGGCCGAGGCACCAGGCGATGCATCAGCAGCCCGCCCGGAGGCTCGAGCACCTCGACCACGTAGCTATTCGGGGCGACCGAGGCCGCCAGGACGGCGAGCGCGCGATGCGCGGCGGCTTGCGGGGTGAAGCCTCCGGGATGGAACGGCTGGCGGGCTTGGCCGCCGTGCAGGTCGCGGTCTGCGATGGCGCGCAGCAGGCCCCAACCGACCAGAGTGGTGTCCCGAGCCAGCGCGAGCGGGATGCGCCATGCAAGGCGTAACCAGGGCGCCACCAGATGGAACTTGCGGCGGGCGCGGCAGCGCACGTGCAGGTGATAGCCCGCGGCAGCGGTGCCGGCCAGAACTGCAGCGCCGAGTTCAGCCGCGCTGGCCTGGCCGGCGAACAGCAGGTACAGCGCGAAGAGTGTCAGGAACGGCAGCATGCGGTGATCCGTACGGTGGGCTGAACGGCGCAGAGGCCGGCGCGGTTGCCGGCGCATCGGTTCCCTGCTCAGTTCTGCCGGCCCCGCTATCGGAGTTCGGTTACTTCACCATGACCGGAGGGTCCGATCAATGCTCTACCGCTCTCGCCAGAGTCTTCGAACGACGCTGTGGATCCTTTTCGTCGTTCTTGCGTCGCTCGGGCATGCGGACGCCCATGGTGCCGGTGCCGACCAGGTGCATTTCGCTGTTCCCCATGCCAAGCCTGGAGTTCCTGCCCTGTTGGGCTATCTCCGCCAGCCGGCCGGCGACGGTCCTTTCGCCGCCGTGGTGCTGCTGCATGGCTGCGGCGGGGGCGCCGACAAACTGGACCGCACCTGGGGTGCGCGGCTGCAGGACTGGGGTTATGTCGCGGTTACCGTAGACAGCTTTGGCCCCCGTGGCATCACCACAGCCTGCAATGTGTCGCCTGATCGACAGCTGGATGCCTACGGCGCTCTGCGGTTGCTGGCGAAAAACCCGGCTGTCGATTCTAACCGCATCGCCGTCATGGGATTTT
>DATIMO010000586.1:0-4799 GCA_035475215.1 Acetobacteraceae bacterium
TCGATCCACGGTTCCCATCAGGGCCTGCGGTCACAGACGACCGCGCCAACAGGCCGGACACATGACCGCAAGTGGCCGTTCATGCAGTCACGCGAGAAAACCCTTGCCAGCCGGGGGCCATCCACACATGACGGTGGGGTCGGCAACGATCGGCATCAGACCGACTTGTAGAACAACACGGTGGCACTGAGCTCTCTATCTGCATTCAGCGCGAATTGCGGGATCCGTCCGCCCTCGGTCCATCCGGCCTTCCGGTAGAGCGTCTCGGCGAAACTGTCCGCCTGCGTGTCCAGCGTCAGCAGGGTGCGCCCGGCAATACAGGCCTGCTGCTCCAGCCGGGCCATCAAGTCTTGTGCCAAGCCAGCACGCCGCGCGGCCGGATGCACCAGCAATTTCTGCACCTCCGCCCGGTGCGGCTGGTTAGGCGGCGTGTCGAGATCAAGCATCACGGTGCCCGCGAGTGCTCCGTTCATCCACGCGCCCAGCATGATGCGCGTCCCGGCAGCGACGTCGGCCGCGGCGCGATGCCAGAATGCTCGCGCCGCATCCAGCGTCAGGGGCGGCAGATAGGACACCGAGGCGCCTGCATTGACGCAGGCAACCAGGATCTCCGCCAGCCGGCGTTCCGCGGAAGCCGCTGCGGCGGCATCGAGGACCTCGATCCCGCTGATCGGCTTGGCATAGTGAAACTCGATCGAGTTCGACAGGTCGTTCAAGGCGCGGATCGGGCCGCTGCGGACATAGCTGCGCTTTTCATAGAAACGGTGGGCGCGATCGAAGCGCGTGTCGCTCCAGAGTGACAGCCGGGTTGCGCCGGCCGCGCGCGCATGCGCTTCCGCCACATCGAGCAAGCGGTGGCCGAGCCCGCCGCCGCGATGCTCGCGCCGCACGTAGACGCGCGAAATCTCCCACGACCCACCGTCGTGCGGATATGCGCCGATCATGCCGACAAGGCGGCCCGCTGCTTCGGCTGCCCACAGCGCTCCGCCCCTGTCGCGGTGATAGGACGCCAGCGCACGCAGCTCTGGCATTTCCCTGTCCACGTCCATGACGGTGCCGGGATATTCCGACCAGCAGGCTTCGATCAGGTCGATGAAGCCCTGGGCGTCCGCGTCGCGGCCGGGACGGATCGCCGCCGCAGCTTCGTTCAATGCAGGGCCTCGCAGAATGCGGCAATGCGGCGGCAACCCTCGGCGAGCGTCTTGTCGTCGGTCGCGGTGCTGATGCGGATGTACGGGCTCATGCCGTAGGAAGCACCCTGCACGACGGCGACATGGGCTTCTTCGAGCAGGGCGAGGGTGAATTCCTCGTCGGTGGTGATGCGGCGTCCGGCCGGTGTGGTCTTGCCCAGGCATCCGGCAATGTTGGCAAACAGATAGAAAGCACCTTCCGGCTTGTGGCACGCCATGCCGCGGCAGGTGTTGATCATCTCGACGGCCATGTCGCGGCGACGCTGGTAGGCCGTCACCATCTCGGCCACGCTGTCCTGCGGGCCGTCAAGCGCTGCGGCAGCCGCCGCCTGGCCCACGGTGGAGACGCCGGCTGTGACCTGGCCCTGCATGTTCACCATCGCCCGGATCAGCCCCTTCGGACCCCCGGCAAAACCGATGCGCCAGCCGGTCATCGCATAGGTCTTGGACACGCCGCTGACCGTCAGCGTGCGGTCGCGCAGCTCCGGCGCCACCTCGGCCATCGTCGCGTGACGGAACCCGTCATAGACCAGATGCTCGTACATATCATCCGACATGATCCAGACATGCGGATGCTTCAGCATCACGTCGGCGATGGCCCGCAGCTCCTGGCGCGAGCAGGATGCGCCGGTCGGGTTGTTCGGGTTGTTCAGCACCAGAAACTTCGTGCGCGGCGTGATTGCCGCGTCTATATCCTCGGGTCGCGGCTTGAAGCCGTTGTTCTGAGGGCAAGGCACAAGCACGGGCTCGCCGCCGACGAAGCGTGTCATCAGCGTATATGCGTTCCAGGACGGAACCGGGATCACCACCTCATCGCCCGGATCGAGCGTGGCGGCCAGCGCATTGAAGATGCACTGCTTGCCGCCGTTCGACACGGCGATCTCGTCATAGGCGAAATCGAGTCGGTTATCCCGTCTGAACTTGCGCTGGATCGCTTCCTTCAACGCGCGCGTGCCGTCCTGCGGCGGGTATTTCGTGTCGCCGCGCAGTGCCGCCTGGTAGCCGGCCTCGATCGCCAGCTTCGGGCTGGCAAAATCCGGCTCCCCGATCGTGAGCTGCACGACATCGACGCCCTTGGCGCGCAACTCGCGGGCTCGGATGGTCATGGCGACGCTGGCGGAGACTTTGACCCGGTCCAGACGGGACGCCAATGCCGGCATCAGGCGAGTCCCCGGCAGAAATGCTGGATGCGCTTGCAGGCTTCCGTCAGGCTTGACGTATCCGTCGCGTAGCTGATGCGGAAGTGGCCGGGATAGCAGAAGGCAGCGCCGTGCACCGCGGCCACGTTTTCCTCCTGAAGCAGCGCGGTCACGAACGACGCGTCGTCATCGATGCGGGCGCCGCCACGCGACGTCTTTCCGATGCAGCCGTGAATTGCTGGGAAGACGTAGAACGCGCCTTCGGGTTTATGGCAGGTGATGCCTGGTGCGGCGTTCAGCATCTCCACGACCAGATTGCGCCGCTGTTCATACACGTCGCGCATGGCGTGGATGGAATCCTGCGGACCGGTGAGTGCCTCGACCGCGGCGGCCTGGCTGATCGACGAGGGGTTCGACGTTGATTGGCTTTGCAACTTGTCCATCGCCTTGATCAGCCCCACCGGTGCGCCGGCAAAGCCGATGCGCCAGCCGGTCATGGCGTAGGATTTGGAGCAGCCGTTCATGGTGACGGTGCGGTCGCGCAGCCGCGGCTCCACTTCCAGGATGGTGGCGGGGCGGAACCCGTCATAGGCCAGCTTCTCGTAGATATCGTCGGTGAAGACCCAGATTTCCGGATGGCGCATCAGCACGTCGCAGATCGAGCGCAACTCGTCGGCGCTGTACGCGGCGCCGGTCGGGTTGCACGGGTTGTTCAGCATGAACCATTTGGTACGCGGAGTGATCGCGGCTTCCAGGTCCTCGGCGCGCAGCTTGAAGCCGTGGTTCTGGCCGCAGGGGACCAGCACCGGCTTGCCGTCCGCCAGAGCGACGATATCCGGGTAGCTGACCCAGCACGGGCTGGGGATGATGGCCTCGTCGCCGGGGTTCAGGGTGGCGAGCATGGCGTTGAAGATCACCTGCTTGCCGCCGGTGCAGATGATGATTTCTTCCGGTTTGTAGTCGATGCCGGAATCACGGCGGAATTTCTCCGCCACCGCCTTGCGCAGCGCGGGGGTACCGGCGACGTCGGTGTATTTGGTCTCGCCGGCCTCGATGGCGCGGATGGCGGCGTCCTTGACATTGCGGGGCGTGTCGAAATCCGGTTCTCCGGCGGACAGGCTGATCACGTCGCGTCCGGCGGCCTGAAGCTGGCGGGACTTGGTGGAGATGGCGATGGTCTGGCTGGGGCTGATGCGGTCAAGCCGTTCGGCGGTCAGTTTCATGGTGGCACTCGGTCAATGAAAGGCGTCGGAACCTATCGGAGCGGGGCCAGGGCGGCAATCGGGGCGAGGGATGGTTGGCTACTTTGTTGGCGCGAATCGGTACACCTTCAGGCCTACAAGCAATCCTGCTGCCACGGCGGCCACGATCACCGTCGCCAGCGCATACAGTTCCGGTGTCGGTCCCAGTCGGATCGAGGAAAACACCACCATCGGCAACGTCGAAGCGCCGGGGCCAGAGGTGAAGCTCGCCACCACGACGTCGTCCAGCGACAAGGTGAAAGCCAGCAGCCAGCCGGAGACCAGCGCTGGTGCCATCAGCGGCAACGTGACTCGCAGCAGCACCACCCATGGCGGAGCGTATAGGTCGGCGGCGGCGTCCTCGAGATCGGTCGGCGTGTCGGCCAACCGTGCCCGCACCACGACGGCGACATAAGCCACCGAGACGGAAGCATGCGCCAGCGTGACCGTTCCGGCGCCACGTCCGGCGGGCCAGCCGATCGCCTGCTCCAGCGCGACGAACAGCAGCAGCAGGGATAGGCCGGTGATCACCTCCGGCAGGACCAGTGGCGCCGTCAGCGCGGCGGAGAATGCGGCGCGTGAGCGGAATTGCCCGAACCTGGCCAGGGCGTAGCCGGCAATGGTTCCGATGATCAGCGCCAGGGTAGCCGAGGCAGCGGCAATCCGCAGGGACAGCAGGGCTGCGTCGATCAAGGCGCGATCGTGCCACAACACGGCGTACCAGCGGAGTGAAAACCCGGTCCAGGCGGTGACCAGCCGCGCATCGTTGAAGCTGAGCGCAACAAGGAACGCGATCGGTGCGTAAAGAAAGGCGTAGCAGGCGATGAGCCACGCACCAAGAGAACGGTTCATGCCGTCTGCTTCCGGACAAGCATCTGGCGCATTCCGAACACCAGCCCGGCGATGCACAACAACAGTATCAGCAGCATCGATGCCAATGCCGACGCCACCGGCCAGTCGCGATTCTGGAAGAATTCCTCCCACAACACGCGCCCGATCATCTGGGCGCGCGGCCCACCGAGCAGTTCCGGAATCACGTATTCTCCGAGCGCCGGAACGAAGACCAGTGCCGCGCCTGCCCAGACACCCGGCAGCGACAGCGGCAACGTCACCGACAGGAACACGCGCCATGGCGACGCGCCGAGATCGGCCGCCGCGTCCAGCAGCCGCGCATCGAGATGCGACAGGCGTGCATAGAGCGGCAGGACCATGAAGGGCAGGTATGTATA
>DATIMO010000587.1:0-2456 GCA_035475215.1 Acetobacteraceae bacterium
GGGCCGCTCGAAGAATCGTGCTCCGATGTCCGCCAGTTCCGGACTGAATGCGCGATAAGCCGACAGAACGCGCCGTTGTGCCTCGTCCCAGCCGATCTGACGATCGTCGTCCTCTGGCAGAGGAGCGTTGCGGTCCCAATGCATCAGCTTCGGCAACCCGAGCCATTTCGCTTTCATGAGATAATAACGATGCGCCAGACGCGGATAGGCGGACTGCACGGCCGCGACCAGCGCGTCCACGACCTCGTCCTCGACCATGTTGGCGCGATTGCGGGAGCTTGCGGGGCGCGGATAGTGGCGCCACGTGTCGATGATCTCCTTGTCCTTTGCCAATGTGTTTGTGATCAGACTGAACAGCTTCACGTTGGCAGCAAAGGCGTCCCCGATTGCGTGTCCGGCGGCTTCGCGTGTCGCGCGATCGGCATCGGACAGTTTGTTCAGCGCAGCGCTGACTGTGAGCTGTTCCCCCTGCACCGGAATCCGCATCCCCGCGACGGTTTCATCGAACAGGCGGCTCCAGGCGGACCGACCGGTCACCTCTTTCTCGTGCAGCAGCTTTTCCAGCTCATCGGAAAGCTGGTGCGGCCGGAAAACGCGTAGGTCGCGCAGCCAGGGACGCCAGCGCTCCAGCGCCGGGTCAACGAGTTTCGCCTCCAATTCCGCGTCACCGATGCGGTTCAATTCCAGGGTAAAAAAGACGAGCTGGCTGCTGACGGCAGTCACTCGCTCGTTGGTGGTCTGGTAGAAGCGCCCAATCGCGGGGCTGGTAGAATCGCCGGAAAACAGGAGTTGGGCAAAGGACATCAGGCGACCGAGCGTTTCCTCGATGCCTTCATACCCGGCGATGGCGTCGGCGAGTTCTCCACCCGAGAGTCCGGCGAGTTTGCCGGCATAGGATGCGGCAAACGCCTTGGCAGCCGCATCGGCCTGGCGGAAATCGGCGGCGACGGCCTCACTGTCCGGCCCAGGATACAGGTCCGACAGGTCCCAGGCGGGCAGCGTCCGGTCCTCCGCTGCCTGCGCCGCGGAGCCTTCAGGTGAACCGATCGGCATCGCTTGGGTGTCCTGCTACTGGTATGTGGTCCCGCATGTAAGCCGGCACCGTCAGGCGGCAAAGGGCTGAGCCGGCGATGGGGAGACAACGTGCGCGCTTATCAGACGAGTTATTCCCTGAGCGCCAGCCTGCCGGCGCTGATGTTTTCGCGGGCGCGCCGATGGCCGGACCGGCCGATGCTGCGGGCATTCCGCGAGGGAACCTGGCAGGCGATCACCTGGGCGGAGTTCGCCCGGCGTGCCGCCTCCGCTGCACGGCATCTGCGCGCGGCGGGTGTCGCGCCCGGCGATCGAGTGGTGATCGCGTCCGAGAACCGCCCGGAATATCCGATTGCCGAGACGGCGCTGATGGCGATCGGCGCCGTCCCTGTCCCGGCCTACGTGACCAATACGGTCGAGGACCATGCGCATATCCTCGGCGATTCGGGTGCCCGGGCGGCGATCGTCTCGACGGCGGCTCTGGCGGAGCGGATGCGAGAGGCCGGCGCCCGCGCCGGCGGGCTTGATCTGCTGGTCGTGATGGACGGCCCAGCGGGATCCGCAGCCGGGCCGTCGATTGGGTTGCAGTGGGCCGAACTGGTGGCCGACACCGCGCCTGCTGACGACGTGGCTCAGATCGCCGACGCAATCCGGCCGGACGCGCTGGCCTGCGTGATCTACACCTCGGGGACCGGCGGCGCCCCGAAAGGGGCGATGTTGGCGCATCGGTCCATCCTGTCGAACTGCCGCGGCGCATTCGATCTGCTGCGCCCACTGCGGCTGCGCGACGAGGTGTATTTGTCCTACCTGCCCACCGCACACAGCTACGAACACACCGTCGGGCTGTTCTTTCTGCCGAGCGTCGGTTGCGAGATTGTCTACGCGCGCGGCGTAGAGCATCTGGCCGCGGATATGCTGACCGTGCGGCCGACGATCCTTACGGCGGTGCCGCGCGTGCTGGAGGTGATCCGCGCCCGTGTGTTGGGTCAGGTGGCGCGCCAGCCGGAATGGCGACGGGCGTTGTTCGATCGGGCGGTGGCGATCGGGTTGAAGCGCGTCGATGGACAGAAGCTGACTGCGGCGGAGCGGATGCTTGAGCCGGTGCTGGACCGGCTGGTGCGCGCCAAGGTGCGCGCCCGGTTCGGCCGCCGCCTGCTGGGGGTCATGTCCGGTGGAGCGCGGCTTGAACCGGAGGTCGGACGTTTCTTCCTCGCGCTCGGGGTGCGCGTGCTGCAGGGCTACGGACAGACCGAGGCCGGCCCGGTGATCAGCGCCAATCCGCCATATGGAATCCGTATCGACAGTGTGGGCCAGCCGCTGACCGGAGTGGAGCTGCGCATTGCTGAGGACGGCGAGGTCCTGGTGCGCGGCGACTTGGTAATGGACGGGTATTGGGGACGTCCGGAGGACACTGCGGCAACGAT
>DATIMO010000588.1:0-14075 GCA_035475215.1 Acetobacteraceae bacterium
GGCGGCGCTGGCGCGACCCCATCGCGTCGTCGGGTTGATCGGCATAGCCGCAGCACCCGACTTCACCGAGACCCTGATGTGGGAGGCAATGACTCCGACAGAACGCGCGACGCTGATCGCGGATGGTGTGTTGCCGCTGCCCAGCCAGTACGGCGACCCGTACCCGATCACCCGCGCCCTGATCGAGGACGGACGCAAGCATCTGCTGCTCAATGACGCCATCCATCTGAACTGCCCGGTGCGCCTGATGCATGGCCAGCGCGATCCGGACGTGCCGTGGGAAACCGCCCTGCGTCTCGCCGCGCGGCTTGCCGCCGATGACATCCGGATCACTTTGGTAAAAGACGGCGACCATCGCCTGTCACGCCCGCAAGACCTGAAGTTGCTAGCCGACACTTTGGCTGCCTTGCTCGGACGAGACAGCCGGTAGAGCGGCGCGCGAGCCATGCAGCTCGTTGCCGAACAGCCACCGCAGCAAACGTGGCATGGTCAGGCCTTGTACCACGATCGTGAACACCGCGACGGCATAGACCACCTGCAGCAGCAGGTCCCGGTACGGACCACGCGGCAGTGCCAACGCCAGCGCCACCGAAATGCCGCCGCGCAGCCCACCCCAGGTCAGCACTGTCAGGTTCCGCAGGTGGTGCAACCGACGCAGGTTCAGCGCGACGGCCGGTATCGACGCACTGACGAACCGAACCAGCACCGCCAGTACCACCCCGGCGCCCATGACCGCCGGCCAGAAATGGCGCGTATCGATTGTCAGCACCTCAAAGCCGATCAGCAGGAACAACAGGGCGTTCAGCAACTGATCGATGAGCGACCAGAACAAGGTGACGTTGGTCCGTGTGGTCTCGCTCATGGCGTGCCGAGTGGCATGGTTGCCGATCAGCAGGCCGGCCACGACGACCGCGATTGGACCGGAAACGCCGATGCGGATGGCCGCCGCGTAGGTGACCGTGACCAACGCCAGCGAAATCGTCAGCTCCAGGTTGTATTCATCGATCAGGCGCATGGCGCGAAACGCCGCATACCCGGTGCAGAGGCCGAGCAGGGCACCCCCCAACCCCTCGCGCACGAACGCCTCGATTATCCGGCCGGCCGTCACGGTATCGCTATCAGTTGCGCCAGAGGCGACGCCGAGCGCAACCGTGAACACCACCACCGCAATTCCGTCGTTGAACAGGCTCTCGCCGGTGATGACGGCGAGCAGTCCAGGTGGCAGTCCGGCTTCCCGCAACAACCCGCTGACCGCGATCGGGTCGGTTGGCGCGAGGATGGCGCCGAGGACGACGCACCACGCAAAGGGCACCGACAGCCCGGCCAGCCGGAATACTTGCCAAATCGCGCCGCCGTAGAGAATGGTTGCCAGCAACACACCGACGGTGGCGAGGGCGAACACCGTCCAGGCGTGATTGCGCAAGGCCCGCAGGTCCAGGTGCAACGCCCCGGCAAACAGCAGGAACCCGAGCGCGCCGTTGAACAGCACGTAAGGCAAGTCGGCGACGATCAGCACCCGTGAGAGCCAGCGCCGTACCCCGACCGCTCCGGTGATATGATCGGCAACCATGATCGCGGCCGACAGCGCCAGCGCGATGACCAGCAGACCGATAGATCGCGGCATTCGCAGCCAGCGATGGTTGAGGAATCCGGCCAGCGCCGCCAACAGCAGCAAAAGGGCGACCAGGTCGAACGAGGACATTGTGCCGGAACGGGGAGATCGGCGCGACGTTGCCTGGCTGGGTGTGGCTACTGATCGACGACTGACCCGTCAACGTGCGGGCGCATCCGAATCGGCCGCGGCCGCGAAGGGAATCGGCGCTCGATGTCGGGCACCAACTCGATCCCGATTCCAGGCGTGGTCGGGATCGCGATGAACCCCCCTTCCTGATCGGCCAGGCCTGTCGCAAGGGCACTGCCCAGAAGATCGGCACTGCCGTCCAGATCGGGGGTGCGGGAAGGATATTCCTGGATGGCGAAATTCGGGATGCAGGCAGCGATCTGCAGGCAAGCCGCGGTGCTGACCGGTGACAACGGATTGTGCGGCACGACCTGGGCGTCGTGCGCCTCGGCCAGCGCCGCGATCTTCTTGGCGCCGGTGATCCCGCCGCACAGACACACGTCGGGTCGCAAATACTCGACCCCGTGGCGGCTCAGCAGCGTTTGAAACTGATACAGGCTGTGGAAGCGCTCGCCGGTGGCGACGGGGATGGCGATGTGGTCGGCGACCCAGGCCATGGCGTCGAAGCTGTTCGGGCGCAACGGATCCTCGAAGAACATCGGCGTGTATTTCTCGATCCCCCGGCCGAGCGCGATGGCTTCGGGCGGGGTCAGACGACGATGGATCTCGATGCAGAGATCGACGCCGGGGCCGACGGCCTCGCGCAGACGTCGGACGTTGTCGATGGCTTCTGCGATTTTCGCGGCATGCGGCTTGTAGTATGGTTCGGTTTCGGATTCATCGAGCAGCGGATTGAGGTGGCCGAGCGCGGTGAAACCATCGGCGCTCAGGCGTTTGGCTTCTTCGATCAGCTTGTCGATCGTGCGACCTTTGACGTGTCCATAGAGCCGCGCCTTGTGGCGCATCCTGCCGCCCAGCAGCTCATAGACGGGGACATTGAAGTGCTTCCCCTTGATGTCCCACAGCGCGATGTCGATGGCCGAGACCGCACCTGTGATGGCACCGCCGGTGAAATGGTTGGCCCGCAGCATCACGTTCCAATGATGCTCGATCGGCGCGGGGTCCTTGCCCAGCAGGTATTCGCCGTACTTCTCGATTGCGGCGGCCGAGGCTTCGAGCTGGCCCCAGGTACCGGACTCGCCGATGCCACTGATGCCGGCGTCAGTGCTGATGCGAACGAACAGGAAGCGATCGACCAGCAGCGGTTCGACCTTGGTGATTTTCATTGGCAGCCCTCGGCGTTTCCCGACTGACCGTATCGCTATGGGTGGTTCTGGTGCAAACCGCGCCGATCGGGGCATGATACCGGCAGGCTTTGGAGTGTGGCCGATGAAGCTTGGGTTGTTCCTGAACACGCAGTTCCGTCCGGGCGAAAGCGTCGCGGCGCGGGTGCCGGATCTGGTGCAACAGGTGCGGGCGGCGCGGCAGAGCGGCTTCGCCTCGGTCTGGTTCCCGCACCATTATCTGACATCGCCCCTGCAGATGCTGCAGCTCACGCCGGTGATGTCATACCTGCTGCCGGAAGCCAAAGGCATGATGGTAGGGCCTGGCATCCTGATCCTGCCGCTACTCAATCCGGTGCACGTGGCCGAGGAAGCTGCCACACTGGATGTGCTGAGCGAAGGCAACTACGTGCTCGGCGTCGGGTTGGGGTATCGCCAGGCGGAGTTCGCGGCGTTCGGCATGGATTTGTCCGAACGCGCGGCGCGGTTCAACGAGGCTGTCGCGCTGATTCGTCGGTTATGGGCGGAGGATAGCGTCACCCATGCCGGACGGTTCTATCAGGTTCAGGATTGTGGGATCAGCCTGAAGCCGACACGCACGGTGCCGATCTGGGTGGCGGCGCAGGCCGATGCTGCAATTCGCCGCGCCGCGCGGATCGGCGATGCGTGGCTGATCGTGCCTTCATCCACGTTACCGCAAGTCGCTGACCAGATGCGGTTGTACCGCACAGCGCTGGCCGAGCACGGACGGCATCCGCACTGCTTCCCGATAGAGCGCGAATGTTATGTCGGCGCCAATCATCGGACGGCATTCGACGAATGCCGCGGTCCTCTGGAATACAAATACGCGGCGTATGCGTCCTGGGGGCTGGCCGGCAGCACGCAGATGCCGTTCGAGGATTTCGTGCGGGACCGGTTCATCATCGGCGATGCTGCCTTCGTGAAGGAGGAGGTAGCGCGCTACCGTGATGCGCTGGGCGTGGATCACCTGATCATGCGGGTGCAGTGGCCGGGCTTGGAACAGGACAAGGCGCTCGCTTCGCTCCGACGGCTGGGGGAGATTTTCAGTTGAAATAAACGCCCGACGAGAGAGACGACTGGAATCTATCCCTTGATAGCTCGAGCCAGTTCGTCCAGATTGGCCAGGTCCATCTGACGCCGGTTGTCTTCGATGTCGTGGATCATTGCGATCAGCCGCGCGGTAATCGGCGCATCGGTGCCCAGACGCCGCGCGGTGGTTACGATCGGGCCAAGCTGCGGATCTGCCTCGGTTTTGCGATGACGAACGGCAAGATCACGCCAAATTCCGCTGTGCGACTTGGCAGATTTACGGTTGTGGTCCTCCAGCGCATCGAGAGACTGCTGCGCACCTGCATCGGACTTGTACGCTGATGGATCGAAGCCATCGAACGGTTCGGGTTTGATGCCGCTGCGTTCGGCAATCCCCAGCACCTCGCGTGCCAGCGCGGTGAACAGCGGACGATGCCGCGCGGATGCAAAGCAATCCGCCATCGATTCGTTAGTCAACGCGGTCGCGAACAGCATCGCCCCATAACCGAGCTTGGCCCATAGATAACCCCAGATATTGCCAGTCAGCACGGCGCGATCATCGAACTGATGCAGCATTGCGTGCAGGCGCTTGGCGCGCGGCGTGATCCGCCCGTCGGTTTCGCCCACGACCACTGCACCGCGTCCGCCATACAGAACCACGCCGGGTTCGATGTAGTCCGCGCCGAAATTGACGAAGGCGCCAACCGTACGCCCGGCGCCGGCGACCTCGGCGATCACAAGTTCATTCAATCCGTTCTGTATCGAGACGATGCAGCCCTCATCGGCCAGATTTGGGACGATCGCGTGCGCCGCGTCCTGGGTGTCCTGTGCCTTCACGCAGAGCAGCACCGTATCGAACGTGCCCCGGACCTCTTGCGGCACCACAGCCCGGACTGGGACGGTGAACTCGTGCACCGGGCCGGTGATCCGCAATCCGGCCTCGTTCATTCGTGCGACGTGGTCGGCCGCACGGTCCACGAACAGCACGTCGTACCCGGCGCGAATCAGATGCGCTCCGACAGTGCCGCCGATCGCCCCGGCACCCCAGACGACGATCGTGCTCATCGCCAGCCCTCCGAGATCAGCATGCGGGTTTCCTCCACTGCCGTAGTCCAGATCGCCATCATATCGTGGTCTGCGCGCTGGTAGCGACCACCATAGTTGCCGTCGCCGATCAATGCGCGCATGGCAGCGGGATCGAGCAGACGAGCGCGATCGGTGTCGATCATCGGTTTGGCTCCTTCAGGCATCGAAATCCCCGGTAGGCGCGTCCAGGGGAAATTCTCCATCCAGGAGGCGTGGCTGGCCACCGGGTCGATCTGTTGGACCTTTGCCCAGGTGCGCGGGGCGTTCCACCAGTTATGCAAGCGCACCGTAACGCCAGGATGAGACGCCATCCATTCCACCGCGAACGATTGGGCTGGCGAGTTTCCGCCATGGCCGTTGACCAGCAGGATGCGGCGGAAGCCGTGCCGGGCCAGGCTGTCGAGCACGTCTGCGATCACTGCAAGGTAGGTGGCGATGCGCAGCGACACGGTCCCCGGAAAGGCGCCGAAATGCGGTGTGATGCCGTAAGGAAGCCCGGGGAAGACCGGCACGTCGAGGGGTTCCGCCGCTTCGACCGCGACGCGCTCGGACAGGATGCTGTCAACCGACAGACTTAGATGCGCGTGCTGTTCGGTGCTGCCGAGCGGTATCACAGCCCGGTCGTCGTTGCGCAGATATGCTTCGACTTGGGACCAGTTCATTGCCGAGATGCGCATGCGATCCTCGTCAGCCCCTCCGTCGCAGCTCCGGCGGAGCCGGCCATGCTTCACGATACGAAGACCTGGGTCCCCGAGACAAGCCCGGGCATGATGGGGTGGTGCCAGGCGTGACGTGCTGGAGTCGAACGTGAGTTGCGGTTTCAAGACGCCTGCGGCAACTCGCCGGCGATGTAAGGTGGAAGGCTGAAGGCCGCGACATGGATTTCGGGGCTCCAGTAGCGCGTGGTGCCGAGTATGCCCGCCGCCGCGGCGCGGCGCCGGATCTCATCCGCCGTGACCTGCGTCAGGGCAGCATCCTTCGCCGCCCAGCCTAGTGTCATGAACCCGCCGACATAGGTTGGCACGGCGGCGACATAGGCGGTTACATGCGAAAAAAACTTTGCCCGGCGCGCGCTGGTTTCGCGCAGTTCATCAGCCTGCATGAACGGAACGCCGCACTGGTTCACTACCAGGCCGCGCGACGTGAGAATACGCGCGCAGTTGGCGTAGAAATCGTCGGTAAACAGAACCTCGCCCACGCCGATCGGGTCGGTGGAATCGACAATGATAGCGTCGAAGGCTCGGTCCGCCGCGCGCTTCACATGATCGATCCCATCGCCGACGATGACTTCGGCCCGAGGATCGTCCCAGGCGTGACCGCCGATGTCGGGCAGGAACTCCTTCGCCAGCCTGATCACCTCGCCGTCGATCTCCACCATCACCGCGCGTCGTACGCTGCGATGGGCCAGCACATGCCGCAGCACGCCTCCATCGCCTGCACCGATGATCAGCACGTTGGCGGCCGAGCCGTGCGCCAGCAGCGGCACATGGGTGAGCATTTCCTGATAAACGAATTCATCGGCCTCGGTGATCTGGATCACACCATCCAGCACCATCACCCGGCCATGCGAAGTGCTTTCGAAAATCACGATGTCCTGGAACGCACTTTGGACGCGCGCCAGTTCGCGCTTCACGAGGAAGCGTTGGCCCCAGTCGGGGTAGAGCGTTTCGTTGAGCCAGCTATCGGTTGCCATGGAGGGCGACCCTCATCCGGTTTGCCGCGCAAACCGACCTCTCCCGCAATGTGGGAGAGGTGGTATCAAATATTATGGGATCAGGCCGCGGCGCTGTTCGCTGAGCTGGATGGAGGCGGGCTGGAATGCCGCCTTCAGCACTGGCAGCGAGCGGTATGGATCGCAGGCGCCGCACATGAAAATATCGATCGCGGCAAAATCCCGCTCCGGCCACGTGTGGATGGAGATGTGGCTTTCGGCCAGCACGATTACGCCGGAAACGCCGCCGTTTGGCGCGAAATGGTGGAAATGGCTGTGCAGGATCGTCGCACCCGCCGCCTCAGCCGCTTCCCGCAAAGACGCGTCTATCGTATCGGGGTCGCACAAATTGCGCGCGCCCCAAAGGTCCACCAGCAGATGCGTGCCGGCAAACTTCACGCCGTCCTTGACGACGAAGTAATCCTTCTGCGCTTCCGCGCCGTGTGAACCCTGGTTGCTGCTCGGAAGCTCCGAGACCATCCCCAGCGGAGTGAGTGCGTTCATCGCGCCCCGATCCCTACCAGCAGACAGCCTGTTGGGCGGCTGGCGCCCGATTCGGCCAAGGCCGCGGAAATTGGTCAAACTGGCCCCGCGATGCAAGGGCTTTTCCGCCCTGAGCCGGGCAAAAATCACATGCCCGCATCCCGGGCGCGCCCGTTAACGAACCGATTTGATATCCTCCGGCAGCGCGTGGGCAAGAACCGCCTCCTGCCCCGACCGCTTCAGATCCGTCAGCGCGCGGACCGGATCGGCGGTCAGCAACCGGAACATATCCGCCAGCGGCCCGGTTCCCATCCGCGGCACGTCCCGTGTCCGAAGCATGGCAATTGCGCCGTCATCACCGATGCGAGCGGCGGCTGCCGCCAGCCGAACCATAGTGCGGCGCTGTGCATCGTCCAGAGTGCCGGCCTCCGGAACCGTCTTCGCCGCGTAGTCCTTCAATGCCGCTTCCGCCGCCGGCCAGTCCTGGGCGCGTTCCAGAATTGCCGCGCGCCGTTCATCCGCGGCCGCGCTTCCCAGCCCCGAGAGTGCCGCCACGGCCCCGGCCACGTCGCCGCTGCGCGCTTGCGCGTCAGCAAGCGTCAGTGTGCGGTTCTCGGCCAGGGCCGCGGGAAGGTCGGCTGCGGCCGAATCAGATAACGTAGCCATGGCGCCCGTCGCATCCCCCTGGTTCAGACGGAGCGTGGCCAAACGTGCACCGAAGCCGGCCCTCCCAAGGCCGCTCGGCGCCGCACGCATCAGCTTTTCCAGAAGCTGGGATGCCGGTCTGGGCAGATCGAGCGCCAGCAGTCGGTCCGCGAGCCGGGACTGCAAATCGTCTCCAGCCGGGCCGCCCGGCAGGAGATCAGCGTTCGCATCCACCAGAGAGACAAATTCCAGAGGTGGCAACGCGTCGGTGCGGGGATCCGCCAAAGATGCAGTGAAGAGCTGCTTCATCCGCTCGCGAAGCACATCCTGCCGATCAGGGAAGTCGCGCGCCGTGTCGCGCAGCAACCCGAGGGCATCGGCCCATCGTCCGGCCTGTGCCCGCAATGCAGCCAGACGATCGCGGAGATCGGCCTCTCGGTCATCCCCGCGCCAAGCGAACAGCAGCGTCTCCAGCGCGTCCGCCGCGTGTCCGGCGTCGATCCGGCCGCTTGCGAGCCGCAGCTCGACTGCACGGCGGGCCGCGCGAATACGGACCAGCCGGTCCCGGCCGACCGCCAGCGCGTCATAGGTCGTCAGGGCCGCGTCGGCGTTGCCCTGCAATTCGGCCAACATGCCTCGGGCGAGCGCCAGCAGCTTATCGCCTGGCCGGGCGGAAAGCACGGCGGCGGCTTGTGCGGTCTGACCGCCCCGGATCATGGTCTCCGTCGCGAGGGGCAGCAGCCGGTCACGCAGCGCCGCACCGTAGGTCAGGATCAGCGGCCAGGTCGCAGCAAAATCGGCCGCTGCGGCAGTCGCATCGCCGTGCAAATCCGCTTGCCGCACGGCGCGCCACAGCGTCATCTCGTCGGTGCCGGACAGGGCCGGGTTCGCGATGGCCGCCGCCTGCTCGGGCCGTCCGGACAGCAGAGCAGCGATCGCGGCAAGTCCCGCATTATCCGGAGCATCGGTTTCGGCGGGATTTTCGGTCACGGCCACCCGCATGACCGCCTGCGCTTCGGGTCCGAGACCCAGCGCGATCAGCGTCTCGGCGACCGCGCGCTGGAGTGCTCCACGCGCCAGCGGCGGAGCGGTCGCCGCCGCAGCCATCTGCTGACGAAGCTGGCTGGCCATCGCGGCCGTTGGCAGGCTCGGGAACTGAAATCGGCGCGTCAGTGTCGCGGCTTGCGTCAGTGCGGACTTGTCCACCTCGGTCGCCGTCATCGCCAGCGGCTGGCCCGCGCTGGTCAGAGCGAAGCCGTGCGGCACGACCCGCAGCACGACCTGATCGGATAATGGCTCGA
The DNA here is from genome assembly GCA_035475215.1 of Acetobacteraceae bacterium. Classification (GTDB taxonomy): domain Bacteria; phylum Pseudomonadota; class Alphaproteobacteria; order Acetobacterales; family Acetobacteraceae; genus DATDIC01. The sequence goes on from DATIMO010000588.1 coordinate 9,181, forward strand.
TCGCCACGCCTTGCCAGCTTGGCAGTAGTACGAACTGCGGCGCCCGATGCCCGACAGCGACCCCCTGCCCGGCCTCGCGCTGCGTTCCGACAAGCAACACGCCGCCGGATTCCGGATCGACGATATTCACGATCCGCCCGAGGTTCGCGGCAGGAAATTCGAGCCGGCGGTCGGTCTGCGCGGCCACGATCGGCTGGGAGTGTTCGGGGGCGGCACCGACCATCACGCGCCAACCGGCGGGCTCGCGCTGTAGCGTAACGCTGCCGGTCGCGGGCACAGGCAGAGTAACCAGTGTCGCGTCCGGACGCAGATGCACGGCCGCGGCTCCGAAGACCGGGTCATTTCGCAGCGGCGCGAGGTCGAGAGGACGAGGCTGATCGAACACCAGCACTGCCACAGTGCCGCGCCGGAATGCCGCGGCGCCAACGCTGGCCTCGAACGGCAGCAGGATCGCAGGTCCGGCGGCGCCAGGGGCGGTCGGCAGCTTCGCGCTGGCCAGTGTGGCCGGGGCGGGATTGGTCAATTCCGGTGCAGATTGGACTGGCTCCGTGCTTGCCACCGCGGCCGGACTTACGATCGGGGGCGGGTCGACGGGCGGTGGCTGCGACGGCGTGGCGGCCAACGCTAACGCCGGCGCCACCGCCGGTGAGGACGAAGCGGTTTCCGACTGGGCCGGGGGCGTGTCATGTCGATCGATTGGAACGCTCGGCCGCATGGCGGATTCGCGTCTGGCGCCGGGGCGAACAGGATCGAGCACGTCGACCACCAGGCGATCCTGAACTGCCATGGTACGGATCCGCGCACCGGGAATGACAGTGATTTCGGCCAGACCGGTGCCGGGGTCGATCGCGACCACGTTGCGGGGCCGCGACGGCGCTTCCCCGATTGGGCCCGTATCATCGAAGTTCAGCGTGACCTGTTCACCGTCCCGCGTCAGATGCCACGTCACCGGTTGCGTAAAATCGAACACGATTCGGCCGAAACCGGGATGCTCGGTGATTTCGATCGGCACGGGCGCAGCCGCCACTGGCTCATTAGCCAATGAAATGGTTGCTTGGGCGACGCCGCGGCCAAGCAGAACGACAGCCAACAGCAGACGCTGGATGCGCATCAATCAAGGCCGGCAAGCAGTTGATCGATTTCCGACTGGACCATGGCCGTGGCAGGCCGTTGGGGACCGCTCAACAACTCGTTCGAAGCGCGCAACTCGGCGGTGCAGGACCGTGCGATATCGCCGCCGAATGCCGCCAAAATCTGTGCAACCTTGGCCTCGATCGTCTTCAGTGTTGTTACGACCTTGGTGATGCGCTGTCCGGTGATGTCCTGGAAGCTGCAGGCTTCATAGATGCGAGTGGTGGCGTCGTGCAGACCGGCTGCCGATTGCTGCGGTAGCGCTGCCGCCAGATCGTCCAGTATTTCGCAGCTTTCCAGGATAGCGTTTGTCGCTGATGCGGTATGCGATACGATGGCGTCCAGCTCATCGGTAGCGGCCGGAATCTGGCTTATCGTAATATCGTCGGGACGCAAGATCGCGATTTCCCGCTTGGCATTGACAATCGTCCGCCCGAGTTCCTCAACCTCATGAAGCAGACGCGCCTGCCGTGGTGATGGCTTGCGATCCAGCGATGCCATTACGGCATGAACCACTTCGGCGACCCATTCAGGTTCGGCCGCGGGATAGCGTGTTCTGATTGCGGCGATGTGCCGGGCCATTGGCCCAGCCCGCGTCCCGGCGAACGGGTCAGCCATGCACAAGTACTTTCTCGATCTTGTCGCGCAGTGTTTCCGCGTTGAACGGCTTGACGATGTAGTTGGATACACCGGCCTGTTTCGCGGCGACCACGTTTTCCGTCTTGCTCTCGGCGGTCACCATGATGAACGGGGTGGTCTTCAGCCTGGCGTCTGCTCTGACTTCCTGCAGAAGCTGCAATCCGGTCATTGGCTGCATGTTCCAGTCGCTGATCACCAGGCCAAAATTGCCGGCCCGCAGCTTCGTCAGCGCCTCGGCACCTTCGCCGGCCTCCTCGACGTGGTGAAGGTCGATCTGTTTCAGAAGGTTACGAATGATGCGCAACATGGTCTTGTAGTCATCGACGATGAGCACGCTTACCGACTTGTCTATCGGCATGGTTTCCCTCCTGCTGCTCAGCCGCCCGGGTTGTCGCGCTTGAGCCGCAGCTCGGCGAGCTTCGCCGTGATCTCGCGCGCGCGGTCCGGCTGCATGGCGGCCAGAATCGGCGCGGCCTTGCGCTCGGTCATCCGGTCCACGACTTCGAGCAGCACCTGGATTTCGAGGTCATCCCAGATCTTCGCTGCATCGCGCGGCTTCATGTCGGAATAGAGCCGCACGAGGCCTTGCCAGCTTGCGTCCTGGCGTTGCTTACGGGCCGCTTCCAGCGCCTCCAGCCGCTGCTGCAACGTTTGCAATTCCGTGACGCGCTGGTCGATCTTGCGCTGCGCCGCGACAAGCACCGTTTCGCGGGCTGCGATCGCCTGCTCGCGGGCGTCCAGTTCCTGTCGACGCTGCCGCAGTTCGACCAGCAGCGCCCTTTCGCTGTCGCTGACCGGCGGGGGTGGCGCCGCGGCGAGCGAGGCCGACGCCGCTTGGGCAGCCGGCACTTGGGTCCCCGGCGGCGTCGGCGCTTGCGGCGGCGGCGGCTTGCCCGATGCATTCTCCGTTGCAGGTCCTGCCGCGTCTCGCGACACGCCTGCTGGGGCGGTCCCCAACGCGCCTGCCGGCGTGGCAGCGCGCACCAGTTCGAGGCCCTTCATGCCTAGCAGGGCGGCGATGACGACTGTGGTGGCAGGCAACAGGCGGGGGGCCGCGATGGTCATTTCGCCAGCCTCAATGCCTTCAGCAGGTCGCGTTCAGCCTGACTGCGCAGGCGCGGTGTTTCCGACGGTTCCACCTCGCGTGCTTGCTCGGCCGCCAACGGTCTGGCCGTGCGCACCAGCCCGTCCAGCCGATCCGCCAGTCGTTCGCCGCGTTCGTTCAGGTAGGCCAGGTCGCCTTGCACGGCGCGCGCTGCCTCGATCTGGCGCGCCACTTGCTGGCCGGCGCCGTCGGCCGCCGAGCGCAACCGCTCGATCCCGGATTCGGCCTGGCGTGTGCTGGCATTGAAACCGGCCACCAGAGCCTCCAAAGCCGCCCGGTCCCGCTTCAACACGCCAAGCGCCCGCTCAAGACGGACCGCATGAAACAAGGTGGCCGCCAGCAATCCAACCAGCACGATCTCCAGCAGCCACTCCGCACCCGCCATTCTGGCGCTCCCACCGCTTACCGCTCCGCCGACTGAGCACGTGACATTTCGCGCTCGATCCGCACCGCGATGCGGTTCTTGCGACGCCCGACCTTTGCCTCGAACAGCGTGACCGAACCGCAGCGCAACTGGACGGTACTGCCGGGCACGGCGTTCAGGTCAATACAGCTTCCGGGACGCAGCGCCAGCACGTCGGACAGCCGCATCACCTGTTCGTCCAGCACAACGTCCAGCTCGACGTCGGTGTGCCAGAGCTCCTCCGCCAAGTGCGTCTCCCAGATGGAGTCCCGGCCGAATTTCTCGCCCATGAACTGCTGCAGCAGCAGTTCCCGAACCGGTTCCAGGGTGGCGTAGGGCAGCAGCAGCTCCATACGGCCGCCACGATCCTCCATATCAATGCGCAGCCGCGCCAGTATCGCCGCGTTTGACAGCCGGCTAATCGTGGCGAAGCGGGGGTTCACCTCAAGCCGTTCATAGCGAAAGGTCACCGGACAGAGCGGATCGAAGGCGGCGGACAAATCCGCCAGCACCACGTGAATCAGCCGTTCTACCAGAGTTCGCTCAATCGTGGTGTACGGTCGCCCCTCGATCCGCATTGCCGCCGTTCCGCGCCGGCCGCCCAGCAGCACATCGACGATCGCATAGATCATCGCGCTATCAACCACCATCAGCCCGTAGTTGTCCCACTCCTCGGCCTTGAAGACGGCCAGCATTGCAGGCAGAGGAATCGAGTTCAGATAATCCCCGAAGCGCAGGCTAAGGATATTGTCGATCCCGACCTCGACGTTGTCGCTGGTGAAGTTGCGGAGGCTGGTGGACATGATCCGGACCAGGCGGTCGAACACGATCTCCAGCATCGGCAGACGTTCGTATGAAACGAGCCCCGAGCTGATGATTTTTTGTATGCCGCTAATGTTTTCGGTCAATATCGGACCGTTGTCGAAGCCGAGCAGGCTGTCGATCTCGGCCTGATTGAGCACGCGTGTGGGCTCACCGCCGGCAGTACCCGTTTGGGCAGCCCAGTTAGCCGCCAGGGTTTCGGCAGCCAGATTTTCGGCAGCCCGCGCGTCGGCGGCCGGATCGCGCTGGGCTGGCTCGTCCGCGGCGCCGCTCATTGCACCAGGATCTCGACGAACAGCACATCTTGGACCTGGGCCGGTGCGACGGCGACAGTCGCGCGGGCGATCAGTTCCTGCCGCAGGCGATAAGTACCTGCGGCCCCCTGCAGATCCTCGGGCCGCAACTCACGCAGATAAGTCTGGAACAGGTCCTGCAAGCGTGCCATCGCCGCGTTGACTGCGGCAACGTCCTGCTTGCGTGACACCTCAATCTGCGCCTTCAATTTTACATATCGCGGTCGGCGAGGATCGCTGTTCAGGTTGGCGACCATCTCCGGCAGATCGATAAAGATGGTCGCATGGGACTTCGTGTCGGTACTGTCGTGACCCATACCGATCAGCCGCGGCAGTATGCCGGTGAACCAACCCCCGGTCCCGATTGCCAGCAATGCGGCGGGGCCGGCAACCAGCAGCAGTAGCCGACGCCGACCGCGGGACGGTTCGGCCGGCGGGTCCTGCGTTGTCTGGTCGGCTACGGCTTCGGCGCCACTCATCGATCGTCCTTTAAGGTCGGCGG
>DATIMO010000589.1:0-6022 GCA_035475215.1 Acetobacteraceae bacterium
CATCGTTGCCGGCATGCGGGCCGAGGGTATGTCGGTGCTGCTGGTGGAGCAGAATGTGCGCGCCAGCCTGGAAATCGCCGATCAGGCCTGTGTGCTGGAACACGGCGTGATGGCCTGGTCGGGTACCGCTGCCGAACTGGCTGCCGACGAGGAGCGGATCCAATCTCTCGCCGGTGCCTCGGCTGAGGAATGGACGTTCGATGACGATCTGACGCCGCAGGAAAGCACGGCATTCAGCCATCAGACGACCGCGGTGGAATGACCGAACGTTCCACGCCGCACCAGGCGGCGATCGTCAACGCGATCACGCGCGTCACGTTGCGCAACGACTCCAGACCGACGCTTTCGTCGATACCGTGGATGTTTTCCGAGTCCGGGCCATAGCAAGTCGCCTGGGTGTCCTGATACAGCCGATAGTGTCGCGCGTCGGTCAGCCCGGTGGCGGCATAGTGCCGCAACGGTTCCCCGACCATTTCATGATGCAGTTGGCTGATCGTGCGGGCGATTTCCTGGTCTGCGGGAAACGTGCAGCCGTCAGCCATGAAGCCCTTGAACTCTACCGTGGCTTTCGCGCCGTTCAGATCGCGTGCGGCATCGGCGACCATCCGCTCGATCTCGGCGGCGACCTGGCGACATGAACGGCCCGGCATGACGCCGACACGAAGGCCGATCCGCGCCCGCGTCGGGACGGAGCTGTTCCATTCGCCACCTTCTATCGTGCCAAGATTCACGTTGATCGGGTGATTGTCGGCGGCGAACGCGGGATGGCGGTGCTCCGCGCGGTTCATCTGCGCTTCGTAATCCTTGAAACGTGCCGCGATGGCCGCGGCGGCCTCGATTGCGTTCACGCCGGCCTGCATTTCTCGCACATGCGCTGGTCGGCCGGTGATGGTGACCCAGGCCCAAACCACGCCGACCTCCGCCGTGTAGAGCGCCGGGTAACCGGGCCCAGGCTCCGGGATCAGGCACGCGTCGGGTTTCGGCAGCGCCTGCATGACCGCGAGCGCGCCATTGCCCGTGCATTCTTCCTCGATCACCGCAGCCAGTTGCACGTCTGCTGCCGGTTGCAGTCCGGCCGCCGTCAGCGCGCGAAAGGCGGTGACATACGCAACAATCCCGGCTTTCATATCCGCGGCGCCGCGCCCGTACATCCGGCCGTCACGGATGGCGGGTTCGAACGCCGGTGTGGTCCAGAGATCGGGCGCACCCTCCGGCACCACGTCCACATGGCCCTGCAGCATCAGGCTGCGGCCGCTGGGCTGCCGCGGGTGGTGAACGGCGACCACCGGGTCCCGGCCCGCATAGTCGATCAATGGCGGTGAGAATCCCGGATGGGTTGCCAGCGCGTGTGGATCGACGGTAACCCGATGCGGAGCAAGGCCGAGATCGCGATACACCTGCTCCATCTCGGCAAGGCAGGACTGTTCCTGCCCGAGCAGGCTGCGGTGCCGTACCAGTTTCGCCAGCAGCGACACCGCGTCATCGTGCAGCGCGTCCGCCGCTTCGACGATGGCGCGCTGGATGCCACGATCGAGTTTCATGTCAGGCCATCGCCGCCCCACCCGTATGCGATTGGATGAAGCGGCCGGCCGATGCCAAAGCGCCTCGACCCGAGGTCAGTTGCGGGTAGAACAAGTGCCAGACATGGATCATGTCCGGCCAGACCTCCAGCGTCACACGCACATCAGCAGCCCCGGCAGCACCCGCGATGCGTATCGAATCGTCAAGCAGCGTTTCCGCCGAACCGACCTGGATCAGCAACGGCGGCAGCCCATTCAACCGCGCATAGAGTGGCGCTGCCGTCGGCGCCCGCGGATCGGCGCCGTGCAGATAGGCAGCAGCAATTTCCTGCAGGTAGGGCTTCTGGATCATCGGATCCGTGGCGGCCTTCGTGTTCATGCTGGCGCCCAGACATTCCAGATCCACCCAGGGCGAGACGCACCAGGCACAGGCGGGAAGCGGTTCCCCGGCATCGCGCAGCGACACAAGAGCCGCCAAAGTTATGCCGCCCCCAGCGCTGTCGCCGGCGATGGCAATATGGTTTGGTTGGTAACCTTGCGAAAGAAGGAAACGATAACCGGCCAGCGCGTCGTCCACCGCGGCCGGAAACGGGTGTTCCGGCGCCAGCCGGTAGTTCAGCGCCAACGTGCGTGATCCGGCCTGGCGTCCGGCTTCGGCTACCATCTGTCGGTGACTGAGGATACTACCGGAGACATATCCGCCGCCATGCAGAAAAAGGATGACGCGGGAGCGATCCGCTGCCGGCGTGTCGGTCCACTCCGCAGCCACGCCGTTGGCATCTTCGGCGGTAATGCGCACGTCGGCTGGCAGTTCATACAGCGCGCTCAATCCATCAAGCCGCTTGCGCCGCGTCGCCAGGTCCGGCGGTCTTGGATTGGCCGCCAACATTGCACGGACTGCAGCAATCTCGGTATCGGTCATCTCAATCGATCGCCGCATGTACCAGATTGCTGACCCGATCCAGCCGCGCCGAGTGCCACGGATCAGGCTGCACGTAGTTGGTCACATACGTGAACGACACACCGCTGCTGGGATCGGCCCAGGAGTAGCTGGACCCCACGCCGCCATGTCCGAACGTTGCAGGCGTACCGATCGTGCCCAGGCCACGGATGCGATCACTTTCACCGCGCACATGCGGACCCAGCCCGCGATGCATGGGAATGCCGGTCATCTGTGCGTCCGGCGTCTCCCCAGTGTGGTTGCGCGTAACATAAGCGATCAGCCGCGGCGAGAACAGTCGCACATTGCCCAAGCGTCCGCCGCCCGCCAGCATCTGATAGAAGGCCGCCATGCCGCGTGCCGTGGCGAAGCCACCGCCACTGGGCAGGCCAGCGGCGCGGAATTCAGCGGAGTTGTCGCGCGGTTCCGGCGCGTGGATGTCGGCGCAGCGGGCTTGCTGCGCGGCCGGTACGCCGACCATGATTTCGTCACTGAGCCCAAGCGGTTCGATCACCTTCTGGCGGATCACGTCGCGGTAGTCCTGTCCGGTGACGGCTTCGATCACCATGGCCTGCACCAGATGCGCCGCACGGCCGTGGTATTGCACGCGTGTTCCCGGCGTCCACTCCAGGGAGAAATCGCACACCTCGGCACGCATGCGCGCATGATCGGTCCAGGTGGCGCGCGAGATGTCGCCGTTGGGGAAACCGCCCTGGTGAGTCATCACCTGATGCAAAGTAATTTCTGCTTTGCCGCGCGCGGCAAATTCCGGCAGGTGATCGGCAATCGGGTCCATGAAGGACAGCTTGCCCTCCTCGACCAATGCCCATATCGCGGCGCTGGTCAGCACCTTGGTTTGTGAAAACAGCAGGAACAACGTTTCGTTGGTGGCCGGGGTGCGGGCGGGTTCGGTCCTTGCGTCGCCATAGGTGCGGAACAGCGCCAGCTTGCCATGCCGCGCGACAGCGATCTGGGCGCCGGGATAACGGCCTTCCTCGATATGCTGGCGGATAAGCCGGTCCAGGGCATCCAGCGTCTTCGGCGCCAGACCGAGTGCTTCGGAGCTGCTTTCGGGCAACGGGAAGGCGGCGGGCATCAACGTTCCTCCTGATAGAATCATTAAACTATCGCTCCGGCAGCCAGTCCCCGAGAAGCGTCACCTCATCGAACACGAGCGTATCGAGCGGACGGAGCGGGGTCTCTCCATAATCGGCGAGTGTCTCGCGCACCAGAGTTCGGGCGGCGACGGTTTCTTCGGCAATGATTGCCGGTAGTTCCCGCCGAAGGCTCGGGCTGTCCCGCAGCAATCGGTCGATACGCCGCCGTGCACGGCGCACGCTCTCGCGCCAGAGCCGGACCGGGTCGTTTGCTGGTGATGCCTGCAACTTCAGAAGGTGCTCTATGACGGTGCCGATGAGGCTCGCCAAGGCACGGCGTTCGGCGATTCCCAGGCTTTCGATCTCCTCAGCCACATGGTCCCAATCGACAGGCGCATTGGCGCCGTCCCGGGCAGCGGCCCGGATTGCCTGTGCCTGCTCCATGCTCCAGGCCACGAGGTCGGTTTCGTAAAGATCACCCATATACCAAATCCTAGCAGGATTACTTGAAACCCGCCATGCGGGTGGTCCGGCGACACCCGACTTGCCGCCAGCAGGCCGATCGGTGTCTGATCCCACAATATCCAGCGACGGGAGGGAAAAATGGCGGAAATCCGCACATTGCATCTGTTCACACTGAAGCTGACGGTTGCAGGAATGCAGCAGATCGGCGCCACGCCGGGCGGCAACCGACGTATCGGGCTGGTTGCCGGCGGCACGTTCCAGGGTGAGCGACTGCGTGGCACCGTGCTGCCCGGCGGTGCCGACTGGCTGATGACACGACCGGATGGCGCGACCACGCTGGATGTACGACTGGTGTTGCAAACGAATGACGGGGCGGCGATCGGGATGACTTATCGCGGCCTGCGGCATGGCCCCGCAGAGGTGATCGAACGGATCAACCGCGGCGAAACTGTCGATCCGGCGAGCTATTATTTCCGTACCGCCGTGGCGTTCGAGACGGCAGCAACGGACTACGACTGGCTCAACCGGGTAATCGCGATCGGCACCGGGGACCGGTTGCCGAGCGGGCCGGTCTATGAAGTTTTCGAGGTGCTGTAGCCATGGCGGTGATCGGCTTCATCGGACTCGGCAACATGGGCGCGCCGATGGCCCTCAATCTGCTGAAGGCCGGGCATCAGGTGGTTGGGTTTGATATCACCCGGACCGTCATGGACGCGCTGGCCGCTGCCGGCGGACGCGTCGCCGGCAACGGCGCGGAGGCAACGCGCGGGGCGGACATTGTCATCACCATGCTGCCGGCCGGGGAGCATGTGCGCGAGGTCTGGCTGCATCAGGGCGGGTTGATCGAGTCGATCAGGACCAGCGACGCGAAGCCGCTGCTGATCGACTGCTCGACGATCGATGTGGAGAGCGCCCGCGTAGTGGAACAGGCGGCGCGCGATGCCGGGTTCGAGATGCTGGATGCGCCGGTATCGGGCGGAACGACCGGAGCGGCGGCGGCGACCCTGACCTTCATGGTCGGCGGCTCCGAGGCTGCGTTTGCACGCGGCGAGCCGATCCTGAAGGCAATGGGAAAGAACATCGTGCATGCCGGCGGCCCGGGCGCCGGACAGGCAGCTAAGATCTGCAATAACATGATGCTGGCCATCAACATGGTCGGCGTGTGCGAAGGATTTCTGCTGGCACGGAAACTGGGCCTCGATTGGGATCGTTTGCATCGAATTGCAGCGGCGTCCTCCGGCCAGTCCTGGGCATTGACCAGCTACTGTCCGGCGCCCGGCCCGGTGCCCGCCGCCCCGTCCAACAAGGACTACGCGCCGGGGTTCATGGCGGCGCTGATGCTGAAGGACGTGAAGCTGTCGCAGGCTGCCGCGGCGGCAACGGGCACGCCGACGCCGCTCGGCGCGCACGCCGCCGCGCTATACGAAAAACTGGTGGCGGCTGGTCAGGGTGGGCGCGATTTCTCGGCAATCTTCGCCTGGCTGGCGGAACAGAAGCGGGATACACTGGGCTGAAACGAACACTTGGGGGGAACAATGTCCGCAGAAGCGTTCAAGGCAGCGCGCGATTTCCTGCTGCGGCACCGCTCCGACCATGAAACGGCGTATCGTGATTTTGCCTGGCCGGCGCTGGACCGGTTCAATTGGGCGCTGGACTGGTTCGATGCGGAGTTGGCACGCGGCGCACAGGCTGATCAGCCGGCGCTGAAGATCGTCGGGGATGGGGCCGCCACACTAAGCTTCGCCGAACTTTCGGAACGGTCGAATCGGGTGGCGAACGGGTTGCGTGCGCTGGGCGTGCGTCGCGGCGATCGTATCCTGCTGATGCTCGGCAATGTGGTGCCGCTGTGGGAAACAATGCTGGCCGCGATGAAGCTCGGCGCCGTCGTCATTCCGGCGACGACGCTGCTGACGCAAGCGGACCTGCTGGACCGGTTCGAACGTGGCCGGGTGCGACATGTCGTTACCGCGCCTAGCGAAACGGAAAAATTCGGCGCGATC
>DATIMO010000590.1:0-4820 GCA_035475215.1 Acetobacteraceae bacterium
GCGATCCACGCCGCCGACGGCACGCCCATGGCAGTGGCCGGCGACCACGATGTCGCAATCGCAGCGATCCTGGAGCACAACATGGTTCCGGTGACCGTGCACTGAGCCTCCGGGACTCCAGGACCAGAGCCAGAGCGTGATCGCCTGAGGCGGAATTGCCTGCCCTCGGGCTGTCATGTCCGTTTTCAGCCGGCAGTCCAACCATTCGAAGGACGTTGCGCCTTTGTCCACTGCCGCCTCGGGTCAATCCGCCCCCACGATCTTTATCATCGGGGCCTCGCGCGGCCTCGGCCACGCCATGGCCGCCGAGTTCCTGAAGAAGGAGTGGAACGTCATTGGTACGGTCAGGGCCGGGACCCGGACCAAGCTGCACGATCTGCTGGAGGATCACGAAGGCCGGATGGAGATCGAGACCCTCGACATCAACGAGCGGAACCAGATCGCGGCCTTGCGCAATCGTCTGTCAGGCAGGGTGCTCGACATGCTGTTCGTGAACGCTGGAACCACCACGCATGACGAGCATGTGCATATCGGGGACGTGACCACGGAAGAGTTCATGCGCCTGATGGTCACGAATGCGCTGAGCCCCATGCGCGTCATTGAAGCGCTGCAGGATCTCGTACGCGCGGAGGGCCTGATCGGCGCGATGTCGTCCGGGCAGGGCAGCATCACCAACAACGAGACGGGGATGCGGGAAGTCTATCGCGGCAGCAAGGCGGCACTGAACATGTTCATGCGGAGCTTCGCGGCCCGGCAAGCCGGGACGCCGCGTCCGATGGTGCTGATGGCTCCGGGCTGGGTCCGTACCGACTTGGGAGGTCCGGATGCGCGTCTCAGCATCGAGGAGAGCGTGCCGAGCCTGGTAAACGTGCTGGTCTCGAAGCTCGGAACGCCCGGCCTGCAGTATCTTGATTACCTCGGTCGCACTGTTCCTTGGTGAACTGTCCACAGGTTATGCCGCTTTTGCTTCGCCGCACGACTTCCCGTCCCGACAGTTGGCAAACTTGGTGTGAACCCCTGCTTCTGCTCGCCGGTACACTGTCGCTCACTGCTGGCTGGTCCACACGATATGCGGTAGAGCCATTGGCTGGAGAACCGCTGACCGATGATCTGGCTCTTCCTCGGCGCCCTCACCTTGTTCCTGCTGCTCGGCGGGATGCGCGCGTTTGAGCGGGCCTCGGTTACCACGATCAAGTCGTTCCTGCTCTGGGTGGTGGCCCTGGGCGGGATCAGTCTGGCCCTGCTGCTGGTCCTGACCGGCCGTGAGGGTATCGCACTGGGCGCCCTGACGCTCGCCGGCCCGGTGATCTGGAACCGTTTTCGCACATCGCACTGGGCGGCCCCGTTCACACCGCGCACGGCCAAGCCACCACCGCCACCGCCCGCCGGCCCGATGACATCGGACGAAGCCTACCAGATACTCGGGCTGCGACCCGGCGCCACCGAGCCGGAAATCCGCGCCGCTCACCACCGACTGATGCGGGCGGCGCATCCGGACAGCGGCGGGTCGGACTGGCTGGCGGCGCGGATCAATCAGGCGCGCGATGTCCTGCTCGGTCCGGCACGAAATCGCACACGGGGCTGGTCCTGACGTCTCTCGGGAAGTTGCGCTCCCGCTCAGGCCTCAGCGCCGCCTGATGTGCCACATTTCCGTCGGGCGGCGGTGATGATACCGGTATGCTCGACCGGACACTGCTCGGAGATAGCAACACGATGAAGCCGCTGCGCAAGGCCGTGCTGCCCGTCGCCGGGCTGGGGACCCGGTTCCTGCCCGCCACCAAGGCCGTGGCCAAGGAAATGCTGCCGGTCGTGGACAAGCCGCTGATCCAGTACGCGATCGAGGAGGCACGAGCCGCCGGGATCGAGCAGTTCTGCATGGTGACCGGGCGCGGCAAGACCGCGCTGGTGGAACATTTCGATATCGCGTTCGAGCTCGAAGCCACCCTGCGCGAGCGCGAAAAGCACGAGGCGTTCGAGCTGCTGAAGAACACGCAGGTCGAGCCCGGCTCGATGGTGACCGTGCGCCAGCAGGTGCCGCTCGGCCTCGGCCACGCGATTTGGTGCGCCCGCGCCTTCATCGGTACCGACCCGTTCGCGATCCTGCTGCCGGATGACCTGATCCTGTCGGAAACACCGTGCCTGAAGCAGCTTGCCGACGCCTACCACACTACGGGCGGCAACATCGTCGCAGTGGTCGAAGTGCCGCGTGAAAAAACCGACCGATACGGCGTCCTGCGCACCGGCCACGACGACGGGCGGCTGGTGGACGTGCTGGGGCTGGTGGAAAAGCCGGCCCCCGCCGACGCGCCGTCCAACCTGTCGATCATCGGTCGCTACGTCCTGATGCCCGAAATCATCCCGGAACTGGGCCGCATGGAACGCGGCGCCGGCAACGAGGTGCAGCTCACCGATGGTATGGCGCGACTGATCGGCCGTCAGCCGTTCCACGGACTGCGCTATGAAGGACGCCGCTTCGATTGCGGCGACAAGGTCGGATTCCTGGAGGCGCAGATCGCTTTCGCCCTGAAGCGCGACGATCTGGGCCCGGCAGTCCGCGCCTTCCTGAAGACATATTGTACGTAAGGAAACCACCGGATGGCTTATTCGCATAGCTTCGATCAGACAGTGCTGCGCGAATACGACATTCGCGGCATCGTCGGGCAGACATTGAAGACCGAGGACGCGTTCGCTATCGGACGAACCTTCGGTAGCCTGATTGCCGGACCGGGCAAGACGGTGGCGGTGGGCTATGACGGGCGGCTGTCCAGTCCCGAGATGGAAGCCGCCCTGGTGAAGGGTCTTATGGCCTGCGGGCTGCAGGTGCTGCGGGTCGGGCGCGGGCCCACGCCGATGCTGTATTACGCAGCCACCACGCTCGGCACCGATGGCGCGGTGATGGTGACCGGCAGCCACAACCCGCCCGATTACAACGGATTCAAGATGATGCTCGGGCGCAAGCCTTTCTACGGCCGCCAAATCCGCGATCTGGGTGCCCAGGCCGCCGCCGGCGACGTGGTTCCGGACGCAACGGGCACCGAGCAGACAGTGGATCTGCGCGCACACTATGTCGCTCGCCTGCTGACCGACTGGGATGGTGGCGATCGTAACCTGACCGTCGTATGGGACAACGGCAATGGCGCCGCCGGCGAAGTGCTCGCCCAACTGGTCGCCGCGCTGCCCGGCAAGCATATCATACTGAACGGCGAGATCGACGGGCGCTTCCCGGCACATCATCCGGACCCGACGGTGCCGAAGAATCTCGAACAACTCCAGAATGAGGTCGCGGCGCGCCGCGCCGACGTGGGGATTGCATTCGATGGCGACGCCGACCGCATCGGACTGGTCGACGACAGCGGTCATATCCTGTTCGGCGATCAGTTGATGGTGGTGTTGGCGCGCGACGTGCTGCTGAAAAACCCCGGTGCAACCATCATCGCCGATGTCAAGGCGAGCCAGGTGCTGTTCGACGAAGTGGCACGCGCCGGCGGCAATCCGGAGATGTACCGGACCGGGCACAGCCTGATCAAGGCGCGGATGGCGGAAATCGGAGCGCCCCTGGCGGGAGAGATGTCCGGGCACATCTTCTTCGCCGATCGCTGGTACGGGTTCGACGATGCGTTGTACGCTGCGGTGCGCCTGCTGGGCATCGTGGCGCGATCGGACAGCCGCCTGTCGCAGGTCCGCAAGGCGCTGCCGCAGGTCGTCAATACGCCGGAATTGCGATTCGACTGCCCCGAGGAACGCAAGTTCCTGATCATCGAGGATGTCGCCGTGCGGCTCCGTACCGAAGGCGCAAAGGTCGCGGAAATCGACGGCGTGCGCGTGCTGACGCCGGACGGCTGGTGGCTGCTGCGCGCGTCCAACACACAGGCGGTGCTGGTAGCGCGGGCCGAGGCGTCCAGCGCCGATGGGCTGGAGCGACTCAAGGCCGATCTGGTCCGGCATCTGGAAGCGAGCGGCTTGCAGGCCCCGGATTTCACAGCGGCACACGCGGGACACTAGACCATGACGTCTCGCCGTCGAAAGAACGGCTGGAGCGCAGGCGAAGGAAGATTGGCGACAGCAGCGGAAGAGGCTTCCGGTGGGCGACGATCAGGAGTTTGCTCTGCTGCCGGATGGTCCCAAGCCGCCCCCCCAGGCGATGTCTTGATCCAGACACTGTCCGCCTGAAGCGGTTCCGTCGTTTCCGGTCCGGCAGCTACTAGCGGAGTGGCCTAATGCGAAATGTGTGTGGCATGCGTCGGGGAACGTTGGCGGGGCGCTACGGGCGCGGGGTCGTCACCGTGGCCGCTGTGGTTCTTGCGGCGATGGCGGCGCCGGTCCTCTGCGCCGAAGCGCAGGATCCAGCGGCGGCTTGGCCCGTCTCCGGGCAGAATATTCACAATACCCGCAATGCTCCCGACGAGCGTCAGGTCGGTCCGTCGGACGTATCACGCCTTACGCCGCGCTGGGTTCTCACGACTGATGGTAATGTCACAACGACGCCCGCTGTGGTGGACGGCATCGTATATGTCCCCGATTATGGCGGCTCGCTGTGGGCGGTCGAAGCCGCCACGGGCAAGGTGGTTTGGAAACACAAGATCAACCAGTACAGCGGCATCCCCGGGGATGTTTCGCGCACCACTCCCGCCTACTGGGAAGGGCAGCTGATCACCGGCCAAGGTGTGCAGACCGCCCACAACCGGACAGGCGCTTTCATGCTCAGCATCGACGCCCATACCGGCGTCCTTCGCTGGCGCACACAGGTCGAAAAAGACCCGGAAGCCATAATTACCGCTTCGCCGGTGGTGGATGATGGCGTGGTCTATCTCGGAACCGCC
>DATIMO010000591.1:0-6224 GCA_035475215.1 Acetobacteraceae bacterium
CGCCGGCCGCGGGCTTATAGAGAATGTCATGGGAAGATTCGGCCCAGGCGTGGTTCAGGATCGTCTGTATCTGGATTTCGCACCGCATCCCACTGAAGGCGGCGTATTCCGGCAGGGTGAGACGCTGGGGATTGAGAGACACGGTATAATGGATTGCCTGGTACCGTAATCTGGCGTTTTCGTCAGTGGGGTGATGGACCCGTGTTGCGTCCCAGTGCACTTGGAAGTTTTCGGGAATAAGGCGGGAATACAGGAACCGATTCACATCGGTGTTCGTGTAGAATATTAGCCGGACTCCTGCCAGGTCCCGGATTTCCTGTTGGACAGCATCGGAGGCGAGCAGCTCCCGACGCTCCAGCTTCGCTTTCAGGCTCGCCACTGATTTCGCGCGGCTCTGGATGGACTGCGGCGACGGGACTCCAGCAGTTGTCCCGATGGCCTTCTCCAGCAAAAGCTTCACGACGTTGGCCAGTTCGCCATAGGCCGCGTGGTATCTTCCGTCGTATTCATCGAAGTTCATTTGCCGCGTAGTCCTGTTGCAGCCGGGTCAAACCCGGATGTGTTCCACCTCACCGAACGTCATCCCATTGTGCTGCTGATCTCGACCGATCCCGGCCGCCACGAGAAGCCATCGGCACACTGAGCCGAAATGCGCATCAACGAGCCTAGCAGCAGGTTCCGACTCAACGGCGCCGCACGGTAACCGATCGGGTGATCCCGGAACGGGAGTTCAGTCCTGCCTAGTGGCGGCGCCTTGGCGTCCGCGGCCGTCGTTCCCGGCCGAGTCGCGGTCGGTCAGCAGAGTCGGTCAGCAGATAGGATGTTACCGCTCCTCCTCCTCCCGCCCATACGCCAGCAACAACCCCAGAATAATCACCCCATAAACAATGCTCCGCCCATAGTCCGGCATATTCAGCGCCAGCAGCACGCTGACCAGCGCCACAAGCGTCACCGACCCCGCCACCACGCCGACATACGTCCCCCGCCCGCCGAGGATATAAACCCCCCCGATCACCACCGCCGCGATCGACTGGAACAGATACGGATCACCCATCCCCAGCGCCGCCTGTCCGCCGAACCCCACCAGCATGATGCCCGCCAGCGCCGAGAACACCCCGCTCAGCGCATACAACGACACCGTCACCACGCTGACGCGTATCCCCGCCAGATAACTCACCCGCGCGCTGTTCCCCACCGCATACGTCGCGCGTCCGAACACCGTGAAACTCAGTGCGAACGAAACCACCAGCAGCACCAGCAGCCACACGTACAGCACCGCCGGCACCCCCAGCAGATGCCCATGCACCGCTGCCTGGATCAGCGGCGGCGCGTACGACGCGCAGGAATGGCACGTCAGACCGCTGGACAGCCCCAGCGTCAGCCCCTCCATGATGCCGTTCATCGCCAGCGTCATCACCACCGCCGGCACCCCGAACGCCGCCACGCCGATCCCGCTGATCAACCCCACCAGCGCGCCCATGCCCAGCGTCGCCGCCAGCCCCAACACCAGCCTGCTATCCGCGCCGCCAGTCGTGGTGACCATCACGATCGCCGCGGCGTTCAGCACCCAGGGCACCGACAAATCGATGCCGCCGATCAGCACCACGAACATTTGCCCGGCGGCGACGAACCCGACGAACGACGCCACCACCAGCACTGACTCGATGCCCTGGCCGCTGGCGAAACCGGGGCGCACCAACTCGCCGGCCACGAATAGCAGCACGGCGGCGGCGGCAGCATACAGCACCCGCCGCTGATCGCGATCGATCCGCACGCCCATCATCGCCGCACCCGCGCCAGCCGGCCGATCCCGTTCGCCGCCAGCACCGCAACGACCAGGAACATGCCCTCATAAAATGCCTGATACAGCGGATCGATATGCGCGAAGAACAGGATGTTGACGATCATGTTGATGACGAACGCCCCCATGATCGCGCCCACCGCGCTGCCGCGTCCGCCGAACAGGCTGACCCCGCCCAGCACCACAGCAACGATGGAGGTCAACGTGAAACCATTCCCCGTCGTCGCGTCCCCGGCCGTAGCGCTGGCGGCCAGGAACAGGCCCGCCGCCGCGGACAGCACACCGCCCAGCACATAGGCCAGAATCACCACCCGCCGCGCCGCTATTCCGTTCGCCTGAGCCGCCTGCGGGTCGTTGCCAATGGCAAAGACAGCCACACCCAGCCGAGTGCGCCGAAACCCCGTCCACAGTACGCCCAGCGCCACCACATAAAGCAGCGACCACGGCCCCGACGTGTTCGCCAGCACGGCGGTATAGACCTCCGGCACCTGGCCGCCGGGCTGCGGCAACACCCGGATCGCCACGCCCTGATAGATCGATAGCGTCGCCAACGTAACCAGTATCGGTTGCAACCGGCCCAGCCCCACCAGCAGCCCGTTCACCAGCCCGCACGCCGCCCCGATCAGCAACACCACGCCCGACCACAACACCATGCTGCCCGGCGAGTCCCCCAGCGTGATCGCCGCTGTCGCGTTGGTCAGGTCGATCACCCCGCCCACCGACAGATCGATACCACGCGTCAGCACCACCAGCGTCTGCGCCATGCCCGCGAGCACCAGCGGCATGGTGTTGTTCACCGTGGAGGTCACCTCGAATCCACCGGGGAAGCGCTGCTGCTGCGCATAGAACGCGCCGCAATATCCCAGCACGCAGGCGACCAGCAGGAACACCGACAGTTCCAGGCCGATATTCTGTGCCAGCAGATGCGCCCAGCGGGGCCGGCGGGAGCGGTCAGGCAGCGATGCGCTCATGGACCGCGGCGGAAACGATCTGCTCGGCGGTGATCCCCGGCGCGATCAGCTCGGCGGCGATCCGCCCCTCGCGCATCACCAGCACCCGGTGGGACAGTTCGGCCAATTCCTCCGCGTCGCTGGAATAGAACAGGATGGCGCGGCCTTCCTGCGCCAGCCGTACCATCAACTGGTACACCTCGTGCTTCGTCGCCACATCGACACCGCGCGTCACGTCATAGAACAGCAGGATGCGCGGCTCCGCCATCAGCCAGCGACCGAGCAGCACCTTCTGCTGGTTGCCGCCGGACAGCGCACCCACTGGGCTGCTTACACCGGCGGCGCGCACGCTCAGGCGCTGCATCATGTCCTGCGCCTGCCGCCGCTCCTGCCCCAGACGCAGCACACCGGCGCGGGAAATCCGGTCCAGAATCGACAATGTCAGATTGTCGCGCACGCTCATGCCCAGCAGCAGTCCCTCGGTCTTGCGGTCTTCCGGCACGAAAGCCAACCCATGAATCCGCCGCTTCGCGTCGCGCGGGCTGTGGATGCGCGCCGCGTGGCCGTCGATGGTGATCCGTCCGCCGCTGGGCCGGTCAGCGCCGAACAGCAGCAGGAACAGTTCACGATGACCTTGCCCGGCAAGCCCGCCGATCCCCAGAATCTCACCCGGGCGCAATGCAAGACCGACCCGGTCAACCCTTGGCCCGGACAGGTCCTGCACTTGCAGCACCGGCGCCGCTGCGGGCTCCGGTGGCCGTGCCGGGAACAACGTATCCAGCCGTTGTCCGGTCATCAGTGTCACCGCTTCGCTTTCGTCCAGCTCGGTGAACGTGCCGACGTCGCGGCCATTGCGAAATACCGTGATGCGATCCGCAATGCTGCGCACCTCGTTCCACCGGTGCGACGTGAAGATCACGCACGCACCTTGGTCGCGCAGCGCGCGCACGCGCTCGAACAGCCAGGATACCTCGCGTTCGACCAGAGACGAGGTCGGTTCATCCAGGAACAGGATGTCCGGCTCGTGCGACAGGGCCCGCACGATTTCGACGATCTGTCGCTGCGCTAGAGAAATGTCCTCGACCAGCGCCAGCGGATCGATATGCGTGATCCCCATCTCCGCCAGCAGCGCCTCGGCCGCGCGCCCCATGCGCCGATGACTGATCACGCCGAGCGGTCCACGTGGCTCCCGCCCCAGCAGCAGATTCTCCGCGACCGTCATCCCGGCAAACAGCATCAGCTCCTGGAACACCGTCCACGCGCCACGCGCGTGCGCCTGTTCCGGCCCGGTCAGCCGGACCTCGTTTCCTTTCAGACGGATGGTTCCGGTGTCGGGCAGCAGCCGACCGCCGAGCAGCTTGATCAGCGTGCTCTTGCCGGCGCCATTTTCCCCGACCAGCGCGTGCACTTCGCCGGCCGCCGCGGCGAACGAGGCGTTGTCCAGCGCCCTCACGCCGCCGAACGATTTTGACAACCCGGCGCCCTCTACGCGAAGGACGCCGGGAGATGGCGGCACGGTCACGCAGTCGGCAGGTTGACCTTGAGCGCCCCTGGGCACGCTGTGCCGTCGAGTGCCGCCTTGTCGCACAGGGACAGCACCCCGTTCGGCCCGGAATCAGTGAAATCGTCGAAGAAGCTGTCCGGAAGGTCGGGGAATACGGTTTCACCGACCTTGACGGTGTCGTTGGTGACGTACGGGAACGGGATGGTGATATTCCGCTTGGGGTATTCCTTGTTCAGGATGCGACGCGCAAGTTCCAGGGACACCACCGACAGGAACGGCGGCTGGCCGATGGAGATGCCTTCAACCTTGTGGCCGTTATAACCGATCATGAATTTGCGGAAGCCGTTCTCGGCCTCACCGGCGGTCGGTGGTAGCGGGCGGTTGGCGGACAGGAACGCCTTCAGCACGCCGTCGGTGCCGCCCTGGCACCAGATCCCGTCGATCTGCGGCAACGAATTCAACACCGCCGACGTGTTGCGCTCGGCAGTGGAGGAATCCCACATCCCGGTGTAGCGGCTGACCACCTTGATGCCGGGATTTTTCGCCCAGACACTCTCGGCGCCCTTGTTGCGGTCCTGATCGACCGAGGTGCCGGCAACCCCGGTCACCATGATCACGTTGCCCTTGCCGCCCAGCTTCTTGGCCAGCCAGTCGGCCAGCGCCTCACCGAACTTGACCTGGTCGGTATCGACCTTCAGCGCCTTCTCGGTGGTGACGATGTTGTCGAACGAGATCACCAGAATGCCGTGTGCCGCCGCCTGGTTGACGATGCCGTTCAGCCCGGTGGGCGACGCGGCGTTGATGATGATCGCATCCACCCGCTCAGCGATGAGGTTGGTGAGCTGCTGCGACTGCTTGCTGACGTCGTTGCCGGAATTGAACCACGATCCATCGACCTGCGACTTGTACGGCTCCATCAGCAGCGCCGCCTTGAAGACGTTCTCCATCTCGATGCGCCACTTGTTGCCGATATAGGAATTGGACAGCGCGACCTTGTGCTTCGTCTCCGCCCCGAAGGCGGGTGACGCGCGCTGCGCCAACGCCACCGCGGCGGCGCCCGCACCGGTCGTGGCCAGCAGTGATCGGCGTGTGATGATCCCCATGTTTTCCTCCCGTCCTGCATCCGGTTGTCAGACGTGCAAGCCCTCTGCTAGTGCATTGGCCCTGCAATGACAATCCGGGAGGTTCAAGGGTCGCCCGATTCGCCGCGCTTGCCGAATTTGCGCGCGAATTGATCCGGGAGCGGACGCGGTCCGGGATGAAGTCGGCAAAGATCCGGGGCCGTCATGTCGCGGCGGCGGACAAATCATCGCGGCGGCGATCACAGTTGTTCGTCATGCCCGGCGAAGGCCGGGTATCCACGTCTTTCTCAGCGTCGCAGCGAAGTCGTGGAGGGCCGGCCTTCGCCGGCAATGACGGTTTCGTGCGTTTCGATGCGTCGAAATCAAGCGCACTTGGACTTCCTACCAATGAGTCAAGCAAAAAGAAGAGGCGGGGCTGTACCCCGCCGGCGGCGGGCAATGTCTCATTCGTGACGAATTATCAGCGCTGCACTGTCACACTGCAGCGCCTCCGACCTGATCAAGCCTCACGCCATGCTCGCGGCCGTCAAGACCGCTTCGCGCCGCCTCACGGCGGTGGCCTGCGGCCAGTCTTGACCGCCGCTGCGCGCGGCGCGGCGCCAAGTTTCAGGCCGGGACGGAGAAACGCCGCTTCAGCCGAACTGAGAAACTGCGGCGGGCACGGGTCAAACCGGCACGCTATGTCGCCGGCTGACCAAAATGCGGGTCAAACACCGTCTGTCGCCGCAGCAGGACGCATGCCAGGTCAAGCAGTCTGTCGGCAACACCGCGCAGCGCGCGGCCGTGCGAGTGACCGCGCTTGCGCAAAGCGGCATAGCGAGCGTGACACTTGGGATCGTGCTGGGTGGCGACACGGGCCCAGTGATAGACCGTATTGCGCAATCGAC
>DATIMO010000592.1:0-6086 GCA_035475215.1 Acetobacteraceae bacterium
CTCGCCGTAATGATTCCGAGCAGGGCGAACGCGACAGTGAGCAGACTGGTGACGGCAGCATGCATCGATGAATCTCTGCGACGGAACGGTCGGACGTTGCAATCAGAGCGAGCGCGACACTGAATGTCAAAAAGGATCGCACGCGTTCAGTCCGGATAGCCGCCTGGATGCGCTTCCCGCCATGCGGCCGCGGTTCGGACGATCTCATGCAGGGCTGAAAGTTTTGGCGCCCAGCCTGTTTCGCCTCGGATACGTTCAGCCGCCGCCACCAGTACGGGGGGATCCCCGGCCCGGCGGGCTGCGAACACATGAGGCACAACCCGGCCGGTGACGTCCCGCACTGTTTCGAGCACCTGCAGCACCGAATAGCCCTGCTCATTTCCCAGGTTATACGTCGCGCTGCTTCTGCCCAGCCGATCGAGCACGCGCACATGCGCATCGGCCAGATCGGTCACGTGTACATAGTCGCGGATGCAAGTGCCGTCAGGGGTCGGATAATCCTGGCCGAATACCTCCAGCGCCGGCCGGCGGCCCAACGCCGCATCGATGGCCAACGGAACAAGGTGTGTTTCCGGCCTATGATCCTCCCCCAGTCGACCGGCAGAATCCGCCCCTGCCGCGTTGAAATAGCGCAGACTGACGCTGTGCAGACCATGCACGCGCTCGGCCCACATCAACGCACGTTCCAGCATCCATTTGCTTTCCCCGTACGGAGATCCGGGTTCGATCCGGGCATCCTCGGCGATCGGCAGGCGTTCCGGAACGCCGAACAAAGCTGCCGTGGAGGACAGCACGAAGCGTTGGACGCCATGGCGCACGCAGGCTTCGATCAAACGGATGCCATTACCCGCATTCTCGAGCAGATAGCGGAACGGTTCACGCATGCTGTCGCCCACCAGCGACAGCGCCGCGAAATGCAGCACCGCGTCCCATGGCCCGTCCGCGAGCGCGGCATTCACCGCGGCGCTGTCCGCCAGATCGGCCTGGATCAGCGGCACTCCGGGCGGCACGGCGGCGCGGTGCCCCTGGCGCAGATTGTCCAGCACGACCACGTGGTGCCCACGCTCCGCCAGCGCGAGCACCACATGGCTGCCGACAAAACCCGCGCCGCCGGTCAAAAGAAAACGTCGTTGCATTGATGTCACCCGAACCTGGCCACCATTATCATGCCGAACTCAGAAAGCCTGTGATGCCGAATGCCTGCCGCTGCCCAATCCGCGCGCCCCATGCTATCGGTTCCCGGCGGAACCGACCGGAGGCAGTCATGGACCTGGAATCGATCGCGCAATACCGACGAGACGGTTACACTGTCATTCGCCGGTTGCTGACCGCGGATCATGTGGCGGCCTGCATCGATGCGCTGACGCGGATCGCCGAGCACCCTTCCGGAGACGCCGTGGTTGCGCTGGAACCTGGCGTCGATCCGGCGCTGGCGCACGCCGAGCATCGCGCGGACCTGGTGCGAAAGCTCGGTAACTTCACCGAGGCCGAGCCCGCGCTGATGCGCGCCGCCATGTCTGCAAAGCTGCACGACACTCTCAACGAGATCATGGGCAGCGGCCGCATTCTGTTGCAGGAAATGGCGCTGGTGAAGCCGCCGCGCATCGGTGGCGAAAAGCGCTGGCACCAGGATGCAGCGTACTTCCGCGGCAGCGATCCAGGGTTGATGTTCGGAGTCTGGATCGCGCTCGATCCGGCAATGCGCGAGAACGGCTGCATGGAGGTGATTCCGGGTTCACAACACGGCGGTCCGGTGCCGCATGTTCCGCACGAGGATATCAATCTGTGCACCATCCGGCCGGACCACCTGCACGCGGAACGCCGCGTCGCGGTGCCACTGGATCCTGGCGATGCGCTGGTGTTCCACAGCCTGATCCACCATTACACGGCCGCAAACCGATCCGACCTGCGACGCCGTGCGCTGCAGTTCCACTATCATCAGGTCGGTCTTGAATGGACGTCGCTGGAATCCCATCGTGCATTGTTCCACGATGAAGCCGGCGAGTACGCCGGCTGTACGGTGCCGCGCGGCAAACCCTTTGTTGAACCATCGAGCTTCGTCCCAAAGCGGCTGCGGCCGGTTGCCGTGATGGCCTGATCGGCTTTACCCGCGTCGAGAGCAGACGCAGATTGCCAGCCGCAGCCGGGAACGCCCTCATGACCGCGATCGATCCCATTCCTTACACCGATGCGAAACTTCGGCGGATTCTGTCCACGGTGCACACCATTGCGCTGGTCGGTGCATCGTCCAATTGGAACCGGCCCAGCTATTTCGTGATGAAATACCTGCAAGGGAAGGGTTATCGCGTCATTCCGGTGAACCCGGGGCTGGCCGGCCAGGACCTGCTGGGGGAGCGTGTGCATGCCACCCTGCGGGACATCCCCGACAAGGTGGACATGGTCGAGATCTTCCGATCGTCGGATCAGGTGCCGCCGATCGTAGAAGACGCCATCGCCATCGGCGTGCCTGTGGTGTGGATGCAGCTCGGCATCCGCAACGATGAAGCAGCCGCCGGCGCCGAAGCTGCCGGCATTGAAGTGGTGATGAACCGCTGCCCGAAAATCGAGTATGGCCGGCTGGGCGGCGAACTGTCCTGGAGCGGCGTGAATTCCGGCATTATCCGCAACCGCGCGCCGGAGGCGCCGACGGCGCGGCAGGCGCGGCCCGCGCCCCAGCCATCCCAGAACGTTTCCTACGGATTCGAAACCCGCGCCATTCACGCCGGCGCCGCGCCGGACCCGACCACCGGCGCCCGCACCACGCCGATTTTTCAAACCGCGGCCTATGTGTTCGACGATGTCGATCACGCCGCCTCGTTGTTCAATCTGCATAATTTTGGTTACATCTATTCACGCCTGACCAACCCGACCGTGTCGGTGCTGGAAGAACGTGTCGCCAGCCTGGAAGGCGGGCGGGCAGCGCTGGCCGCCGCGTCCGGACACGCCGCGCAGTTCCTGGTGTTCGCCACGATGATGGAGCAGGGCGATGAGTTCCTGGCGTCGCGCAACCTGTATGGCGGATCACTGACGCAGTTCGGCCTGTCCTTCCGCAAGCTGGGCTGGAGCTGCCACTTCGTCGATCCGGCCGATCCAGAGAATTTCCGTCGCGCACTTACACCACGCTGCAAGGCCATCTTTATCGAAAGTCTGGCAAATCCTGGTGGGATCATCGTCGATCTGGAAGCAGTCGCTCGCATCGCCCACGACGCCGGCATTCCGCTGATTGTGGACAACACGCTGGCCACGCCGTACCTGTGCCGGCCGATCGAATGGGGTGCCGACATCGTCGTCCACTCCACCACCAAGTTCCTTGACGGGCACGGCAACGCATTGGGCGGCATCATTGTCGAATCCGGTCGGTTCGACTGGTCTCAGAGCGGCCGGTTTCCGTCGCTGACCGAACCCGAGCCCGCCTATCACGGCTTGCGCTTCTACGAGAATTTCGGCGACTTCGCGTTCACGACCAAGGCACGAGCGGTCGCGCTGCGCGATTTCGGCCCCACCATGGCGCCGATGAATGCATTCCTGACCATTACCGGCACCGAAACGCTGCACGTCCGCATGGAACGCCACGTCGCCAATGCGCAGAAGGTGGCGGAGTTCCTGGAACATCATCCACGCTTGGCCTGGGTGTCCTATGCCGGGCTGGAATCCAGCCCATATCGCGCATTAGCAGCCAAATACCTGCCGCGCGGAGCCGGCGCGGTGTTCACCTTCGGCGTTCGCGGCGGCTACCAGGCCGGCACGCGCCTTGTCGAAAGCGTGCGTCTGTTCTCTCATCTGGCGAATATCGGCGACACGCGCAGCCTGATCCTGCA
Source organism: Acetobacteraceae bacterium (assembly GCA_035475215.1). Classification (GTDB taxonomy): domain Bacteria; phylum Pseudomonadota; class Alphaproteobacteria; order Acetobacterales; family Acetobacteraceae; genus DATDIC01. The sequence continues at coordinate 3,819 of DATIMO010000592.1, forward strand.
CCCGGCATCGACCACCCACCGTCAGCTCAGCGATGAGCAGCGGGTGGCCGCCGGGGCCGGGCCGGACGTGATCCGGCTTTCGATCGGGCTGGAAACCGCGGAAGATCTGATCCGCGATCTGGATCACGCGCTCGAAGCCGCTGCTACTGCATAGGAAACTAAAGCTGCATGGCCTCACGTCCCATCATCGAAGCAGCCGACCACGCCGCCCGCAACTGGCGCTTCGCCTCCAAACGGCACATCCGTCACGGCGATGACAGCCATCGTGCGATGCTGTCGCGCATGATGCTCGACACATTCAACCCGTACAAGCCGGCGGTGATCGACTGGCCCAAGCTGGACCCGGAAACACGGGAAAGGCTGATCCGGCTGCCGATCTGGGACATCGCGGTGCAGACCGAAGGCCGCGCGCGCCTGCGCATCCTGAGTTACGCACGCACGATCGACGATGCCGTGCTGCGCGAAGCATTCGAGCTGATGGGCTTCGAGGAAGGCCGCCACAAGGAGGTCCTCTCGCATCTGGTGCGAGCCTACGGGATCGAGCTGGAACCCGAACCCGAATACGTTGAACCGAAAGATCCCGAATGGGGCCTGATGGTCACCGGCTATTCCGAATGCATCGACAGTTTCTTCGCATTCGGCCTGTTCGAACTGGCCCGCCGCTCCGGCTTCTTCCCCGAGCCGCTGGTGGAAACCTTCGAGCCGGTGATCCAGGAGGAAGGCCGCCACATCCTGTTCTTCGTCAACTGGATCGCCTGGCACCGACGCACCATGCCACTGTGGCGCCGGCCGTGGTTCTTTCTGAAGACTTTGGCCGTATGGGCGTTCCTGATCCGCGAACGCATCGGCCTTGCTCGCGACGTCAGCTCCGGCGAAAAAGAGGACGCCAATTTCACCGTCCAGGGTGCCAGCGCGGTCAGCGGCAGCGGCATCAAGACCGCCGAGCTGATGGATATCTGCCTCGCCGAAAATGATCGCCGTCTGGCCGGCTACGATTCACGGCTGTTGCGGCCGACGACCGTGCCCCGATTGGTCCGACTGGCGCGCTGGTTCATGCGCGCACCGCGTTCGTTGCGCACCGCCCCGGCCTGACGGACCGCTTGGATGACGACAAATCTGCCGCTTGCCGGACTAGTGGTGTTGGATATGGGGCAGATTTATCAGGGCCCCTATTGCACGCTGCTGCTGGCCAAGGCCGGTGCCGACGTGATTAAAATCGAACCGCCCGGCGGAGAGCCGCTGCGCCGTCGTGCCCCGCCGGGAAAAACCGGCACCTTCGCGATGGCGCTATTGAACGCCAACAAGCGCGCCATCACGCTCAACCTCAAATCCGATCGCGGCCGTTCGCTGCTAATAGAACTGGCGAAGCGTGCCGATGTGCTGGTGGAGAATTTCTCGCCCGGCACAATGGACGATCTGGGGGTGGGCTACGCAGTTCTGTCGCAGGCCAATCCGCGCCTCATCTACGCGACCGGCACCGGCTTCGGCATCAGCGGTCCCGATCGCGACAATTTGGCGATGGATTTCACCATTCAGGCCGCCAGCGGCATGATGAGCATCACCGGCGATCCCGACGGACCGCCGATGAAGGCCGGTCCCACCGTGGTGGATTTCATGGGCGGAATCCATCTGTACGCCGGCATCATGACCGCTCTGTACCAACGCAGCGTGACCGGTCACGGTCAGTTGGTTGAGGTCGCCATGCAGGAAGCCGTCTATCCGACCATGGCAACCAGCATGGAGTATCATGTCCGCACCGGAAAGGTTCCGCCGCGTGCAGGCAACCGTCAGGCATCTTTGGCAAGCGCGCCATACAATACCTTCCCGGCCACCGATGGCTGGGTTGCCATACACGTTGTAACTGATGGGCACTGGCAGAATTTGCTGCGTGCCATGGGTCGCGAAGACCTTGCGGACGATGCGCGCTTCACCACACATGCCGCGCGCGCCGAACATATGGAACAAGCGGAGGCGGTTGTGCGGGAATGGACCAGCCGTCTGCCGAAAGCCGAAGTGTTCGCGATCGCCAGCCGCTATCGCATCCCCTGTGCCCCGGTGCGTACCGTCGATGAGGTGATGCAGGATCCGCACATGCACCAGCGCGGTTTCCTGGAACGCGTGAACCACCCAGATTTCGGAGACGTCACGCTGCCCGGGCTATCGCTGCGCCTGCACGGCTCCGATCGTGTAGCGCCGATCCCCAGCCCGGCGCTGGGTCAGCACACTGACCAAGTATTGCATCAGATGCTGGGCTTGTCGGAGGCGGAA
>DATIMO010000593.1:0-6414 GCA_035475215.1 Acetobacteraceae bacterium
TTGTCGATCGCCGATTGCACGGCGGCCTGGGATTGCGCGCGGAACAGGTCCCCGTTGTCCTTGGCCATGTCGTAGCTGGCGTGGCGCAGCGTGCGGCTGTGCTGGAAATGCGGGTGGACGTAGCGGGCCATCAGTTCGTAGTGGCGCTTCGTGGCGTCCCAGTCGGCCCAGTTATGGGCCAGTTCCAGGATGGCACCAAAACCCCCGGAGCCGCGCTGCAGTGTCTCGATATAGGCGATCGCGTCATCCGGGGTGCCGATGCAGGCGGCCTGGTTCTCCAGCAGCCATTCATACGCGTCACCGATACCGGGTGGAACGATCGGAAAGGTGCCAACATCGCGGAAATATTGCGCGAAGGCTTCCAGGCCGAAGCGGACGTTCTCACGCGCCTGTTCGCGCGTTTCAGCGATGTGCAGCAGCGTGACCAGTCGCCAGTTGCGGCGGTCCGCGAGTTTGCCGTGCTGCCGGGCCTGATCTTCGTAAAGACCCCAGTTCTTCGCGTGGTGCTTCATCGCGTCAGGCGACGTGCCGCCGATCGACAGCATGCCGATGCCGTGGCGCCCGGACGCCAGCGCCCCGGTGGGAGAGCGCGAGGCCGCGACGGCCAGTTCCATCACCGGCTGGGTGTAGCAGGGCAGTTGCAGCCGGGCATCGCGCAGGTCGTACCAGTCGGTTTTCTCGGTAACGGTCTCGCCGTGCAGCAAGCGCACGATGACATCCAGGCTTTCATGCATCATGCGGCGCTGATCTGCCGCCTGGATGCCGATCTTCACGGCATCGTGCACCAGCGCGCCCGGACCGACGCCGAACATCGTGCGGCCGCGGGTGATGTGGTCGAGCAGCACCATGCGGTCGGCGAGGATGAACGGGTTGTGATAGGGCAGCGACGCGACCCCGGTGCCAAGCCGTATGTGGCGCGTGCGCTCCGCGGCGGCGGCGATGAACACCTCGGGCGAGGCGATGATCTCGAAGCCGCCGGAATGGTGCTCGCCGATCCAGGCTTCGTTGTATCCCAGCCGATCCAGGTGCTGCAGCAGCTCAAAATCGCGCTCCAGCGCGAGAGTCGGGTTTTCGTGCAGCGCGTGAAACGGGGCGAGAAAGATGCCGCTGCGCAGATAGCTCGTGGTCATTTCGGTTCGCCTGTTCCCATGCCGGCGGTGTGAAGGCGACGATACCCCGGCGTGGCACGGCCTCGCAAACCGGGGCTCACCCGGTTGCTATTTGCCAGCGGGGCCTGCGCTCCTGACATGCGGGATCGTGGCAGCGCCCGGAACATTGTCATGACATTCAGGTCCCGCGCCTTTCTGCTTCGCTCCGGCGCGCTGCTGGGATGCCTTATCGGGGTTAGCGGATGCACCTCGGTGCTGTCGGCGACGACAGCCAATCTGGCCGGGGTGGCAGCCGCCGGCATCAGCAGCGGGGTAACGCGAAACGCGGCGGTGGGGACCGGGATCGGCCTGGGCGTGGCCGCGGCGGCCGATGCCGGGCTGCATTACGTCGAGCGGCGTGTCCACCGGGCCGAGCAGGATGAGATCGCCACCGCGGCCGGCGCATTGGCTCCGGGTCAGGTGGCGCCGTGGTCGGTAAGGCACACACTGCCGATCGAGGCGAACGAGCATGGCCGGGTATCGGTGTTCCGCACTGTCAACACGCCCGGTTTCACCTGCAAGGACGCGGTGTTTTCAGTGGAGTCGGGCGGCGACAAGGGGACAGCGTTCTACACCACTACGATCTGTTACGATGGCCGGCAGTGGCAATGGGCCGAGGCCGAGCCGGCGACGGCGCGGTGGGGCGCGCTGCAATGAGCCCGGCAGGGCGGCGCGGCGGGGCCGTACTGCTGAGTGCCGGATTGCTGCTCGGCGGTTGCAAGGATCTGGGAACGATTGCCGGGATCGCCAGCGGATCGGCGAGTGCGGCAGCGACCGGCAATCCGGCCGTTGGTGTCGCCGTCGGGATCGGGATCGGCACGGCCGGAAACTTTCTGGTTCGCTATATCGGACGGGTGCGAGCCGGCGCGGAACAGGACGTGATTGCCAGCACGGCCGGCGAGTTGCCCGCGGGCGGCACGGCGCCGTGGGCGATCCACCATTTCATTCCGATCGGCAACGAACATGGCGAGCTGCACGTGATCGACGTGCTGAGCACGCCAATTGCGGTTTGCAAGGAGGTGGCATTCACGGTGATGGATGGGAACGGCGCGACCGCGCCGCGGCGGTGGTACCGCGTCGCTGTGTGCCGCGATCCGAGTGGATGGAAATGGGCGACCGCCGAACCGGCGGTGACGCGGTGGAATTTGTTGCAGTAGTGCCGTCAGCGAAGGGCCCGGACGCGTTCCCAGCCACGGCGCAGGATCCGTTCCGCGCGGGTCGTTGCTGTAGGGCGCTGGACCAGCAGATAGACAAAGTACGGGCCTGGCGCACCAAGGTTGCTTTTGTAACGGGTATCGCCTGCCAGGAAGTCATAGATCGAGGCGGCTTCGCGCAGGTGTCTTTCGATCGCCAGGGCATGGCACACCAGGCCCGGCTTCAGCCGCTTGTCCGCTTCGTACAGAAAGCCGCTGACGAAAGCCAGCACGTGTCCGTTTCGTATCAGATTGTATAAATACCCGATCGGCTGTTCCCCGCGTGTGATCCGAACCAGCTCCACCGAACCGCCTGGGATGCAGGCGGTGATAAGACGGCGCTGGAAGCTTTCGAAGAACGGGAACGCGAATCCCCCTGGCTTGCCGCGCGCCTGCCATTGCACCTGGTGCAATTGCTTCAGGCCATCCAGCCAGGCCAGTGCGGTCGGGATATCCGTCGCGCGCTCGGCTTTCAGTTCGCCCTGCTCATCGTATAGCCGCATGGACCGGCGAATCTGCTGGCGCGTGTTGGCGTTCAGCGAATCGAGATAGGTCTTGCCCGCATCGCGCACAGCATTCAGATCGACCCGCCAGGACGGTTTTCGATACGGCATCTGAACCAGCATGCCGGGCGGTGAGAATGCCGCGACCTGATGCTCCAGCATGCCGACGATGTGCAGTTCATCGCGGCGGCGGCCGCCGACCACGGCGCGGCGAAGCAGGTAGGCGACAGCCTCGCGCTCGGCACGGCCGGTCCAGGCCCGGTCCACGAGGAAGCCGTTGTATTCGATCGCGATGCAGTCCCTGGTGCGATCGCCGGTGGTGTGGAGCGAGAGGCCGTGGACGCGGATCACGCCGGCTTCATGCCGCAGTCGGGGCTCCACCAACCCCAGCAGCACCAGCGCGCCGCCGGACTCGCCGACCAGGACCGGCGGGCAGTGGCCGAGCTCGGCGATCCAGGCGGCCATCCAGTCCCAGCTCAGGAAAAAGCTGAAGTCGGCGCGGTTTTCCAGGTCTCGCCACAGCAGACCGAGGTCGTGCGGGGAGAGGTCAGTTTGGATATGGAAACGAATTGTCTCGGCCATGCGGGCGCGATGACTAGACTGTGTTGGTGCCGACGGGAAGCGTTGGCGTGATGCGCTCACCCGGATCGCTACGCGATCCGGGTGCCGCCATCCTGATCAGGCTGACGGGTTCTTCCGCAAAATCTCCGCGCATTTTGCGACCAGATCGGGGTTGACCTGGTTGCGGGCGAGCAATTTGCGGATCGCATCGTCGGACAGGAGGCATTGCAGGAAACCGCCCCAATCCGGGCAGCATTCGCCATCGCCCGGCTTGCCCCTGGGGGGCGGTTCGTCGCCGCCGGCCCAGACCATTCCCGTGCGCAGTTGCTCGCGCTTGAAACGGAAGCCGCGCAACGTGCGGCCGGTTGCGCGGAAATGGACCGGGTAGATGCCACCCAGTGAAGCCATGATCGAGCCTTCGAATACACCGGGGTCGGTTTCGTTCAGCGTGACCCAGGCCGAGGTGCCGTCGGGGCGCTTGATTTCAACGGTGACTTTGCCGCGATGCTCGACCGGCAGGTCCATTTCCGTCAGCACGGCACGCAGGCCGAGCGTGGCACCCGGCACGTGGCTGGTCTGGGTCAGATAGGCGTCCATGTTCAGGCTGCCGCGGGCATGCACGACGGCGCTGTATGGCACACCGACCTTCGCGTCCGGCCGGCCGCGCTGGCTGGACAGGTACTCCTTCCATGCACCGGCGGAGACCTGCAGCACGATCCACCAGCGCCCCGCCTGCGCCGATACGCCGCCGGCAACCACCGGCAGGACCAACCGATAGAAACCAATGTTCGGGCCCTGGTTGAATTTCACACCGAGCACGCCACCGAGAGCGGTGTGGTCGATGCGCACACCGGCAGGCGTTTCGAGCTGGAAACCAAACGCCCAGGGCGCGGGTGACAGCAGCATGGCGTCGGAGGTGTAGTCGGCTTCGGTAAGATCGAATGGGATTTTCACTTCCACAACCGGCGGGGCGTAACCATCCGGGTCCACCACGATATCCGCATTCGTGGCGCTGGCCATGATCTGGACGAAGTATTTCTGCAGCTTGAAGATGTCGCTCGGGCCAAGATTATCGGTCAGCAGAAGGTAACCGCCAGTATTGTTGACAAGCTGGTTCAAGGCGATCGGGTTGACTTCCGTGACCGTTCCCAGACCGACGGCGAAGACGCGATTGTTGATAAGGCTCTGCACATCGCTGATGAATTTGTATGTGTTCTCCTCACCATCGGTGAACACCACCAGTGCGGTAGAGTCGTAGCCGGTCACTGACGCGATGGTATTGTGGCCAAGCTCCACGCCGTTGCCGATGGAGGTGGAGCCAGCAGGATTGGTGACGTGATTGGCGATTGCGGAAGAAGCCTGCACCCGCCCAAGGCCGCCGGAGAGCGGTCCCGCCGGCGTGATACCAAGCCGCAGATAAGCGGCCTGATCGAAGCTGACCACGCCGACGCCGTCGTTGTCCGGAAGCAGCGCGACGAAATTCGGTGCAGCGTCGTGCAGCACGTCGATGCGGCGTTTGTTCGGAATGCCTGATGCCCAATCCATGCTGCCGGATTGATCGAGCACGAGGCAGGACGCGACCGCCGGCTGGTCGATGGTGTTGGCGGTGATCGGGATGACGAAGCTCTGACTGGTCTGAGGGCAGGTGACCGTCATTGTGCCGGTCGCGTGGTCTCCGGCAGTGGTGCCGGTGTAGGAGACCCAGATGCGAACGTCGCGTTCCAATGAGCTGGTTGCGGCGGGAAGTGATCCGCCGCCGAGCGGCAACCCGAATGCGCCCGGCCCGGTCAGCACGCTGGGTCCGGCGGTGACGTTCAGATCGACGGCCGCGCAGCTTTGCACGGAGAACACGGCGGCACGGGTGGTCGTGATCCCCGCGGGCACGTTGTTGAAATTGATCACCGGGGTGCCAAGCGACACCGCGGCGGTTCCATTGCCGCATGGGGCCGCGATGCAGAAGCCGATCAAGCCGGCGCTTACATCCTTGATGATGTCTTCCATTTCGGCCCAGGGGGGCTGGAACTCAGTCCCCCATTCGACGACATAGCCAAACACCTTGGCCTTGCTGGGATCGACCAGGTGGCGGGCATAGACGTAGTCGTCGCTGGCGCCGGAGGTGGGATACAGGTCGTAGGACGATTTCGACGTGTATGCGATGCCGCGCACGGCCTGAAGATCGGAGACGAACCGGCCGGACAGGCTTTGGGTGACCGCCAGATCGTCCGCCTGGATGAATTCCTTGTATGCGTCGCCGGACACTCCGCGCTGGCCGTTGAATGCCGGGTTCTGGAAGTTCATTGCCGGATTGGTAGTCTGATCCTGGTCGTCGCCCCAGTTGTAGAGTACGTCCTGGGAGTAGGAATGGATATCGATGAACCACCGCGTGCGGGGAAAGGCATCGAGCAGCCATTTGACATTCTGAGTTTCGGCCTCGGAGAATGCAGATGGTCCGTGATACAACTGATAATCGCAGGGATCGGCGCTTACCGACACGCCGGAGCTGGCTGAAAAGGCCGTGGCGAAGTCGAACAGGAAATCGTAGTTACGATTGATATCGACGCCGATGCAGTTGGGGTTACCGCCGGAATAGGCGGGGTTGCGGTTCTTCCGCCACATGGCGTCGGTGGTCTGGCTGTAGTGCCGGCCGTCCGGGTTCACCAGCGGAAACAGCACGATGTGCAGCGTGTTCAGCAGTGTCTGGATCTGCGCGGCGGTAAACGTCTTGCCGCCGTAGGCCAGGCTGGTGTTGTTGCTGAATGCGTCGAGGAGGTCGGTTGCCAGATTGAGCGCGATCTCGCAACTGCCCCATTCGCGGGCGTGCACGCCGAAGATCATCATCACGGCGTCTTTCGATCCCGGTGCTCCGGCCCCCAGGCGCAGCCCGTGCGAGATTCGGCCCTCGGTTGTCGTGTTCGGCAGGGTAATGAGCTGGGTCAAGGCCGGATACGCGGCCGCCAGATTGACCGTGGCGGTCTCGACCTCCGTGACATTGAGGTAGGTCATCGTGGT
>DATIMO010000594.1:0-2920 GCA_035475215.1 Acetobacteraceae bacterium
GTTCGATGAGGTGTATGCCGCGGTGTCGCTGCGTGGCGATGTGTCGCCCGTGCGGTGCAAGATGGTGTTCTGGTCGGGCGGCAAGCGGTGCAGTGATCTGGCGGCAGAGCTGTATGGCGATTCCAACGGCAGCCACGCAACCGCGGCGGAGGTATCACTGTCGCAGTTCTATCATCCGCAGGCGATCAAATACGCGCAAATGTCGCCGAAAGTGGCGCCGAAAAGCCGAGGGTTCTATGACAGTGCGGATTACCGGCGGCGGTTTCCGGATGGGCGGATCGGATCGGACCCTTCATTGTCTTCGCCGGAACATGGGGAGCGGCTGTTTGCGGCGGCGGTGGAGGACATGATCGAGATCTATCGGGCATTCGTGGCGGATTGAGCGCCTGTGGCTGCCTTTCTGGCCCGGCGCATCGGGCTCGTTCTGGTGACGTTCTTCGGCATCACCGTGTTCGCCTTCGGGTTGATCCATCTGATTCCCGGCGATCCGGTCATGCTGATGTTCGGCGAACGGAACGTGGATCCGGCGACGTTGGCGCAGATGCGCGCGCAGATCGGATTGGATCGGCCGATAATTGTCCAATACGGACTGTATGTCTGGCGCGCGTTGCATGGCGATCTGGGCCAGTCGCTGTCCACGCATGACGGCGTGCTGCATGAATTCATGACGTTCTTCCCGGCAACCGTGGAACTGGCCGTGTCGGCGATGCTGATTGCGGTACTGATCGGTATTCCGGCGGGGATCGTTGCCGCGCTGCGCCGCGGCAGCACGACCGACTATTCCGTGATGGGACTGGCGCTGACTGGCTATTCGATGCCGATCTTCTGGTGGGCGATCCTGCTGATCCTGCTGTTCTCGGTCACACTGGGCATTACGCCGGTCAGTGGGCGGATTGCTACCGCGTATTACATCCAACCGGTCACCGGCTTCATGCTGATCGACAGCCTTGTTTCCGGGGATCAGGGAGCGTTCCGGTCGGCGTTGTCGCATCTGGTGTTGCCGGCGGTTGCGCTTGGAACCATCCCTCTGGCGGTGATCGCGCGGATGACGCGTTCGGCGATGCTGGAGGTGCTGAACGAGGACTACGTGCGCACCGCGCGCGCGAAGGGACTGTCACCGCTTCGTGTGATCGGCATTCACGCGCTGCGCAACGCGCTGATTCCGGTGATCACGGTGGTGGGGTTGCAGGTCGGCAGCCTGTTCGGCGGGGCGGTGCTGACTGAAACGATCTTCGCCTGGCCGGGAGTGGGGAACTGGTTGATCCAGGGTATCGCCCGGCGTGATTACCCGGTGCTGCAGGGTGGCATCCTGCTGGTTGCGGCCATTATCATCCTGGTGAACCTGACCGTGGACATCCTGGTCGGGATCGTCAACCCGCGCATCCGGCACGCACGATGAGCGATATCATCGCCGCGTCCCCTGGTGCGCCCGCTGGTGCGCCGCCTGGGCCAATTCTGGAATTCCGCCGGAATTTCACGGCGAGCCGCAGCGGGGTGATCGGGTTCGCGCTGGTGCTGCTGCTGGTATGTGCCGCGGCACTGGCGCCGTTGCTGGCCCCGCATCCGCCGGACGAGCAGATCCGCACTGCGATCCTGCATCCACCGACGTGGTTTGCGGGTGGATTTCCGCTCGGGACCGATGATCTCGGCCGGGACGTGCTGTCGCGACTGCTCTATGGGGCGCGGCTGTCGCTGTCGATCGGCGCGGTGGTGGTGACGCTCGCTTTCAGTGTCGGCGCGCTGCTGGGGCTGGTGGCGGGGTTTTCCCGCGGCATGGTCGAATCGCTGATCATGCGGCTGATGGATATCATGCTCGCGCTGCCGACGATCTTGCTGGCGATCGCCGTGGTGGCGATCCTTGGACCAGGACTGTTCAACGCGATGCTTGCGGTTGCAATCGTGCAGTTGCCCGGGTTCGTGCGACTGACACGCGCGTCGGTGCTGGTCGAGCGCAGCAAGGACTACGTTGCGGCGGCGCGCATGGCCGGGGCCCGGCGGCCGCGGCTGATGTTTCTGATCGTGCTGCCGAACTGCCTGGCGCCGCTGATCGTGCAGGCGTCGCTGGCATTTTCTGGTGCCATTCTGGATACGGCTGCATTGGGGTTCCTGGGCCTTGGCGCGCAGCCGCCGACGCCGGAATGGGGCACGATGCTGGCGGATGCATTGCAGTTCGTGCAGAGCGCGTGGTGGGTGGTGACGTTTCCCGGATTGGCGATCCTGTTGACGGTGCTGGGATTCAATCTGGTGGGGGATGGGCTGCGCGATGCGCTGGATCCGCGATTGAAGCTGGGATGAGCCTGCTACCACGCGGTCAGATGGCCGGGACAGGCCCGGCCATGACGAAACCGGCCTTGCTGGAGATTCGCAATCTGCGCGTCACATTCGCCACCGCGCGCGGGCCGTTGCACGCAGTCGACGGCATGGACCTTGATGTGCAGACGGGTGAGGTGCTGGGCATCGTCGGGGAGTCAGGCTCCGGCAAGTCGGTTGCGATGCTGGCGGTGATGGGGCTGATCCGCCGCCCCGGGATGGTTTCAGCGGATGTGATGCGGTTCGATGGCACGGATTTGCTGACCTTGCCGGCGCGTGCGCGTCGCCGGCTGGTGGGCAAGGACGTGGCGATGATTTTTCAGGAACCGATGACCTCGCTCAATCCGTGCTTCACCGTCGGTTGGCAAATCAGCGAGACGCTGCGGGCGCATCTGGGGCTGTCGCGCACGGCGTGCCGGGCGCGCGCGATCGAACTGTTGCGGCTGGTGGGAATTCCGGCGCCGGAGCAGCGGCTTTCGGCGTTTCCGCATCTGCTGTCGGGTGGCATGAACCAACGGGTGATGATTGCGATGGCGATCGCCTGCAACCCGCGCCTGCTGATCGCTGATGAGCCGACCACCGCGCTGGATGTCACCATCCAGAAGCAGAT
>DATIMO010000595.1:0-3564 GCA_035475215.1 Acetobacteraceae bacterium
TCGGCGGATCGATCGATGTGCCGTCGCTGCCGCCGAACATGTCCAGTGACTGGGCGACGAAATACGCCATTTGTGCGAAGGCCTAGCGTGATCATAAGGAAGGTGACGCCGCGGGTTCGCAGCGCGAACCAGCCGGTTGCCAGCGCGAAACCGCCGCCGGCCACCAATGCGGCCGGCGCCGATGCAGCGGCGTCGGTCAGACCGGCCATTGCGCAGGCCGGGATCGCGTAGGCACCGATCCCAAGAAACGCCGCGTGTCCCAGGCTGACCAGGCCGCCGAACCCGACCACAAGCTGCAACGAGACCGTTGCGATCGCCAGAATGCCGGCACGGGTGGCGAGCGAGAGCAGATACGGGTTGCCCAGGGCGGCCGCAGCTATCGGTGCCGCAACAAGCAACGCCAACGCGAAGCCGGCGAGCCAAATCCGGATCACGCGCCTTGTGCCGGCAGCGGTCCGGGAAACAGTCCTCGCGGCCGCACCGCCAGCACGGCGGCCATCAGCAGGTAGATCAGCATGGACGCCAGTGCCGGTCCGGCCTGCCGCGCGGCGGAGGCGGTCAACACCCGCGCAAGTGCGTCGGTCAGCAGTCCGCGCCCAAGTGTGTCGGTCAGGCCCACCAGCAAGGCCCCGGCAAAAGCGCCGCGCATCGATCCTGTGCCCCCGAGCACGATGACCACGAAGGCCAGGATCAGCACGCTGCTGCCCATGCCAGGTTCCACAGATACGATCGGAGCCGCGAGTGCTCCGGCAAATCCCGCCAGCATGGCCCCGATCGCCAGCACCCCGGCAAACAACCGTCTGGTGTCGATTCCAAGTGCGGCCAGCATCGTTGCGTTGCTGGCCCCGGCGCGCAGCCGCATGCCGGTGCGGGTGTGCTCGACGACCAGCCAAAGCAGGACCGCCACCCCGAGCCCGGCAATCAGCAGAAACAGCCGATAGAGGGGATAGCCGAGGCCTCCTGGCAGGCGCAGCGTTCCGGACAGCGCCGCGGGCGGGGCAAGTGAAACGGGCGCCGGTCCCCAGATGGTCCTGACCGCTTCCTCGATCAGCAGGATGAGGCCGTAGGTGGCCAGCACCTGGTCGAGATGACTGCGGCCAATCAGCCTGCCCAAGACGCTGCGCTCCAGCAGCACGCCCAGTGCCAGCGATCCGGCAATCGCCCCCAGCAGACCGAGCACGAAACTTTCAGTCCAGGCGGTGATCGTGACGGCCAGATAGGCGCCGAGCATGTACTGCACGCCATGCGCGAGATTCACCACATCCGTGACGCCAAACACGAGCGTGAGCCCGGCGGCGATCAGAAACAGCAGTACCCCAAGCTGCAATCCGTTCAGTGTCTGCACCAGGAACAGCGTTGCGGTCATATTGAAACAATGTGCCCACTTGCGTCAGCGAAACCCGCTCTGGACTGGACCATGAGCGCGCTTTCCGACCGTTCCGCCTCAAGCGATCACGCTCTAGGCGCGGCAGCCGGCTCGCTGTGAGGCGGCGGTGATCTGGTCCCGCAATTCCGCACGGGGCTTCGGGAACTCGACGTGGAGCTTGGTCAATGTGTCGCAGGATGCCCGCTTCTCGTTGATGGCCGCCAGCGAGTTTGCCAGCCCGAGCAACGCTTCCTGCGCGTGCCCGCCCTTTGGCGCGCGCGAATAAGCGTCGTCATAGGCAATGGCCGCGCGCGACCATTGGTGCTGCCCAGCCAATGACTGGGCCAGCAGATATTGCGCATCATAGGCCCGCGGCGAGGTGCGCTTGCTGAGAACTTCCTGCGCCGTTCGCTCCGCGGTCGCGTAGTCGCGACGAGCCAGGGCGGCATACCCCTCCTGCAATGCCACCTCCGGCGTTCGGGGTCCGGCCGACCCGCCAGGTTTGGGCGCGGTCGGGGTGGCACCCGCAGCAGCGCCCACCGGCGGTGGCGGCGGCGGTGGTACGCCCCGCCCGCTTCCGCCCGACGCCGGTGGCGGCGCGGTCAGGGTTCCCGCGGCCCCACCTGCACCGGCCTGCGGGTTCTGCGTTTGGAACTTCAGGTCCTCGATCTGCTTCCCCAACTCGGCGCTGGTCCGCTGAAGCCCGTTCTCCAGTTCATCAACGCGGCCACGGAGCTGGCGCACCTGCTCCTCCAGTGACGCAACCCGGGTCAGCAACTGCGACGCCGTTTCTGCTGTCGTTCCAGACGGCGGCGGATAGGCCGGCTGCGGATAGGCCGGCTGCGCACTATACGGCTGCGCACCGCCCTGCTGCGCCGCGAGCATTTGCAACTCGTGACGCAGTTCCAGGACCTGGTTCTGCAGTGATATCGCCTCCCGGCTTTCCATCTGCGCCGATGCAGGAGATGCCAGGACAAGCACCGTCATCAGCGGCAGCACCGCAGCCAAAACAGTCCCGAGACACCGGCTCATGCGCTTCTCCTTGCTCCGCCTGGGTTTTACGCAGGACGGCCGCAAAGCGAAACCGGCCGGGGTCGTGAACCGGATCCCAGCCGCGCCATGGTGGCGAATTCAGCCTGGTCGGCGCCGCTCGACCATGTCGAGCGTGCTTTGTCTGAAAGCGTGATTCACGCTTTCCGACGGTTCCACCTCAAGCGGTCACGCCGTGGCGCTTACCGCACAGCGGTGATGGCGTTGCGGTTTTGCGCCCAGGCCTGCTCATTATCGCCGAGCGCCGTCGGCCGGTCCTTGCCGTAGCTGATGGTCTCCAGGCGGGCACCGCCGACACCGCGCGCGACCAGATAATCCTTCGCGGCATTTGCGCGGCGCTGACCCAGTGCGAGATTGTACTCCTCGGTCCCGCGGTCGTCGCAATTTCCGGCGATCAGCACCTGCACATTGGGATATTTCTGCAGCCATGCGGCCTGGCGGTTCAGTGTTCCCTGCGCTTCGGATGACAGGTCCGACCGGTTGAACGCATAGAACACGCGATCGCCGACATTGGCGACCAGGTCTTCCTGGCTGCCCGGCGCCGGGCCGGCAGGCGCGGCCACGCCGGTCGTTGTGGCCGTTGTGGTCGGGGTGGTGTTCGCACACGCGGCCAACAGCGCGACGGCTGCCAAAGCACCGACAATTTTCGCATTCATGTTACGTGTGTTCCTCATTGCGATGCGATCAGGTGTGACGAGTCTCGTGGCGCAAGCCCAAATCCGTTGCGTTGCGCCATGCGATTAAGCCCGTATCTCATTGACGGTCAAGGGTGCCCCGGCTTTGCCGGCCGACGCCGCCTGGCGGGGCCGGGAGGAGGGCACGTATCGTCATGGCCCGATCCCGCCACTCCATACCGGGCGATCGAGATCTTGATTTCACGCGATAGGATCGATCGACGAGGCGTTCACGATCCTATTGGACGCGGTGACGGCTCGACGTTGCGAAAGCGGGCCCAGGGCATCGCTGTCGTGCAGCAATCAGAGCCAAGCGAATGACGTGAATGCCGGGACATTGGAGCGTGATCGCTTGAGGCGAAGCGTGAAATCACGCTCTCGAACAAAGAGGCTAATAGGTTGCCGCGGCAGGCCGGACCGGCGAGGTGACGAACGTGCCAAGCCCGCCCCGGGCCGCGACCGTCCTTGTCGGCG
>DATIMO010000596.1:0-2254 GCA_035475215.1 Acetobacteraceae bacterium
AGCCGAGGTGATAGTATGCGAAGGCAGTCTGATACAGGAAAATGTTGATCGTCTCGCTTGCGGTCCCCGGGCCACCGAGCGTGATCACATAGATCACGTCGAATGCCTTCAGCGCATAGATGGTGCGGATGACAGCCGCCACAACAATGAACGGCCAGACCAGCGGCAGAGTGATGTGACGAAAGCTCTGCCAGGCGCTGGCGCCGTCCAGGACCGCTGCCTCGTATGGGTCGGTCGGCAGGCTGGCAAGCCCGCCGAGCACGATCAGCATCACCAGCGGCGTCCATTGCCAGGTTTCCACCATGGCCAAGGTCGGGATCACGGTGTTCGGGCTGTAAGTCCAGGTGGAGGGCGGCAATCCGACCGAGGTAAGAAGATAGTTCAGCACACCCAGTTGAGGATGGAACATCATCGACCAGACCAGCGCGATGGCGACAGGGGTAGCCATCATCGGCAGCACGATGATGGTGCGGGCGATGCCACGAAAGGCGAAGCGCCTGTGGAAGCAGACCGCCGCGGCAATACCGAGGATGAGCGGGGCAGCGACCGTGAGCGCCGAGAAATACAGTGTCCGCAGCACCGCCCAGCCGAAGCGTGCGTCGGAGAACATCGCGAAATAGTTGCTGAATCTGACCCAGGAGATGCCGCCGGACGGGTCCCAGGAGTGCAATGAGATGAAGACGGTGAATACCCAGGGAAAGATGATCACAGCCAGAACGATCGCCGCTGCGGGCAGGGCGAAGGCCCAGTAGCGGCGGGCGTAGTTGCGTCCTCTCTGGGGCATCGTGCGGACCGTGCCGGCGGCTGTCAGAGTGGAAGACACGTCGGGGATCCTTCCGTTCGGGCTGCCTATGACTCGCCCCGGTGGCTTGCGCAATCGCAAGCGCGGCGGTTACGGGAGTGCTGGCAACCCGGGACCCGGCGCGACCGATTGCGGCGACGGAACCCCAGGGGCAGCGGCGGAGGTGGTCGGCGCCCGTGGAGCGGGAGCGAGCGTGATCGGCGCGGGCAAAGGCGTGGCGGCGATCGGAGCCGGTTCTGCTGGCGGGGGCGTCGCCGCCGGCGCGTGCTCCACCGGCGGCTTTTCGACAGTCAACGCCGGCGTGGCCGAAGCGGACACTGGCACGGTGTAATCAGGAACCACGCGGGCCTGTTTGCCGGTGATCACCAGCACGTTCAGGCCGATGGCCAGCGGTTGGGGATTGGTCTGCGTTACCGACAGCAAGTCCCCGTTGGGCTGTCGAACGATGTATTCCCAGGCTTTTGTGTCGCCGGTGGCATGCTCGGTGGCGGTGCCGACCAGTCCGCCCACCAGCGTGCCGCCAAGCGCGCCGAAGGCCGAGCTTATCGGGCCGCCCGGTGCCTGAGACCCGGCGATGCCCCCGGCGGCTCCGCCTGTCACGGCCCCAATCGTGCCCTGGGCGGTGACCTCCACCTGGCGACGACCGACGATGACGCCGCGCTCGACCTTGTTAGCCTGCTGCGCCGCTGCCGCCGCATAGGTGTTGGGCGAGTAATCAGCGCTGCACGCGGCGAGGTTGAGCAGCGGGAGCAGAAGAAGAAAGAGGAAGGGCGAGTGTGGCAAGGGCGCGGGTTCCGGACGATGTGCAGCGGCGGGTGATAGAGCCCGGTGCGGATGGTGTCACGGGATGGCGGGTTGCTGGCAGCACACCGGCCGACCTGCACCCGGATTGCTGCGCGATCCGACCTCGCAGACCGGGACAGGTGAAGGAAGCGGTCAATGACACTTGAAAGCGTCGAACGGCTCGCGGCAGGCACGGCAGCGGTGGAGCGATTTGCAGGCGGTCGAGCCGAATTCGCTGATCTGTTCAGTGTCGGCGCTGCCGCAGAGCGGGCACACCAAAGTCGGCGCGTTGAACAGGGCGCGGCGAGATGTCGCATGCGGCGGTGGAGCAATCCCGCTCGCGGCCAGCTTGGCGCGGGCGCAGTCGGTCAGCCAGTCGGTGGTCCAGGCCGGAGACAGCACCGTCCGCACGCGCGCCTGGTTGATGCCGGCTTGGCCAAGCGCGACTTCGATATCCAGGGCGATCAGGTTCATCGCAGGGCAGCCGGAATAGGTGGGGGTGATCGTCACCTCCACCGCACCGTCATGCACGGCTACGCCGCGCAGGATGCCGAGTTCGGCGATGCTCAGGGTGGGTATTTCCGGATCGACAACACCGGACGCTGCGGCCAGCGCGCGCTGACGAAGCGACTCATCGACCGTGTTCACCATTTTGCACCGGGATAGGTG
>DATIMO010000597.1:0-1683 GCA_035475215.1 Acetobacteraceae bacterium
CGGCAATCTGGCAATCTGGGACACCGCAAAAACTAGTGCGTCACCAGTGCTGCATGTTGTTGAAAATGGGTGGCGGCTGGCCCTCACCAAACGCACGCGGCCTCGGTGAACACCCAAAAGCGGCCATGGATGATCACCTGAAAACCGGCCAACGATAAGCAGCGTTCAGGACATTGATTACAGCGTGAGGGCTACCCTCCGTGATTGTGAGCAATGTCTTGAGGGATGACAAGAAACAGCAGATCATAGCGTTGGGGCGGCTGGGATGGTCGCTGCGACGCATTCAAAAGAGCATCGGCGTACGTCGCGAGACCGCCTCCGGCTATCTGAAGCAGGCTGGAATCGTTTTGCGGCCACCCGGCGGGTGGGGACGAGCGGCCCCGGCAAAACCGGCCAACGGGGTGATCACCGACCCCGCGCTTTCAAAACCGGCCATAGAAGTGATCACCGACTCCGCCGGTGAAAAGCCGCTGCTCGCCGGCGGCGCCGCTCCGGCCTCCGCAAAACCGGCCAACGAGGTGATCACCGACTTTGGCGCTGAGTTGGCCGCCGCCGCGCCGGGCACGGCGCCGAACCCCGGGCGCAGTCCATCGGCCAGCGCGTGCGCGGCTTATCAGGACGCCATCGAAGTCGGCCTTTCACGAGGCCGCAACGCCATGGCCATCTGGCAGGATCTGGTGGATGCCTACAGCTTCGCCGCCGGCTATCAAAGCGTCCGGCGCTTCGTGCGGAAACTGCAAGGCAACCTCACGCCGGAAGCCTGCGCGGTCATCGAAACGACGGCCGGCGAAGAAGCTCAAGTCGATTACGGCGAAGGGCCCATGGTGCGCGACTCGCAGACCGGCAAGTACCGTCGCACTCGGCTGTTCGTGTTGACCCTGGGCTGCAGCCGCAAGTCGGTTCGCCTGCTGGTATTCCGCTCCAGCTCTCAAACCTGGGCCGAGTTACACGAGAAGGCGTTCCGCCGGCTCGGCGGCGCCGCCCGGGTTGTCGTGCTCGACAATCTCCGCGAGGGAGTACTCACGCCAGATATCTACGATCCCACGTTGAACCCGCTGTATCGCGACGTGCTGGCGCACTACGGCGCCGTTGCTCTGCCGTGCCGTGTCCGCGATCCCGATCGGAAAGGGAAAGTCGAATCCGGCGTCGGTCATGCCCAGCGGACTCCCCTGAAGGGGATGCGCTTCGAGAGCCTGGCAGAGGCCCAAGCCTACCTGGATCACTGGGAAGAACGTTGGGCCGATACGCGCATTCACGGCACCACCAAACGGCAGGTCGCAGCCATGTTCGCCGAGGAGAAACCGGCTTTGCTGGAACTGCCCATCGAGCCCTTCCGCTATTACCAGTATGGGGAGCGGACCGTCCATCTGGACGGCTGCGTGGAAGTGGAAGCGGCCTACTACGGCGCGCCGCCGGGATGGATCGGTCGACGGGTCCAGGTCCAATGGGATTTACGATGCGTTCGTTTGATGGATCCACGCAGCGGCCAGTTGCTGCGGGAGCACATGCGCCATGCGCGCGGCGGACATCGGATCAAAGACGAGGACCGGCCCAAACAGACTCCGCTGGGCACGCAGCAGCTTCTGTCCCGCGCCGATAAGGCTGGCGCGCAGATCGGCGCGTTGTGCCGCGGCATGCATCAGGCCGACGGGCAGACCGCGGTACGCCACATCCTGGGCATGC
>DATIMO010000598.1:0-4938 GCA_035475215.1 Acetobacteraceae bacterium
CGAGGATATCGGCAGCCCAGACATTGGCCCCAAGCGACGCCAGCTTGCCGGCGATGCTGCGGCCAAACCCGTGCGCGGCACCAGTCACGATGGCTGTGCGGCCGGCAAATCTGATGTTCATTGCCCCTCCCCAACCCCCTCTCGCAACCGGGAGGGGACGTCGATCTCCGCTCACCCCTTCTGCGCGTCATCCCCACCCAGCGGCATCGGAATCCACTGCATCCCGTCCTGTCGCTGGATCAGCATCAGCACCGACCGGCGATTTTCCTTGCGCACCGAATCCACACGCTGCTGCACATCCGCTGGCGTGCTGACTTCGCTCTGCTGCACCTCCACAATCACATCGCCCGCTTTCAGCCCCTGCTTGGCGGCCGCCCCATCCGGCGTAACCTCGGTCACCACCACGCCCTTCTGGTGATCGCCAAGCTGATACTTGTCCTTGGTTTCCTGCGATACCGGCGCCAGCTTCATTCCCAATCCGGACAGGTCGGTCGGTTGCGGTACCGCCGGATGCGCCGGACTGACGGCGGCCAGTTGCGTCTTGTCCTCGGGCATCTCGGCAAGGGTGGCCTGCAACGTCACCTGCTTGCCGTCGCGCCAGACGGAAATCGGCACTTGCTTGCCGACTTCCGAATCCGCCACGATGCGCGGCAGCGCGCGCATGTCCTTCACGTCCTGACCATTGAACTGCAGGATCACGTCGCCGTTGCGCAGATGCGCCTTGTCCGCCGGACCATCCGCATTCACCCCTGCGACCATCGCGCCCGCCGGCTTGTGCAGCCCCAGGCTCTCGGCAATATCCGGTGTCACTTCCTGGATGCGCACCCCCAACCAGCCGCGGCGCGGGTGACCGAACTGGCGCAACTGATCGACATCCACTTTCGCGATGTTGGCCGGAATGGCGAAGCCGATGCCGATCGACCCGCCGGACGGCGAGTAGATCGCAGTATTGATGCCGATCACCTGCCCGTCCATGTTGAACAGTGGCCCGCCCGAATTGCCGCGATTGATCGGCGCATCGGTCTGGATGAAATCGTCGTACGGGCCTTCATGGATGTCGCGGCCCCGCGCGGAAACGATACCGGCGGTAACCGAGCCGCCAAGGCCGAACGGATTGCCGATCGCCAGCACCCAATCGCCGATCCGCATCGCGCCGGAATCACCGAATTCCAGCGCCGGCAGCGGCTTGTCCGGCTTCACCTTCAGCAGCGCGATATCGCCCACGGTGTCGCGCCCGATCACGGTCGCCTTCAGCGACGTATTGTCGGCCAGCGTGACGGTGATCTCATCCGCCCCATCGATCACATGATTGTTGGTGACCACCAGTCCGGACGGATCGACGATGAAGCCCGAGCCAAGGCTTTGCATCCGCCGCTCTTCCGGCGGCGGGGTCTGGTCGCTTCCCCCTGGCCGATGGCGGTTCATGAAATCCTTGAAGAACTGCTCGAACGGCGAGCCGGGCGGGAACATCGGCATGTCCGGACCGCCCTGCGCCGATTTCACCTCGGTGGTCGAGGAGATATTGACCACAGCCGGCAGCAGCTTGGCCGCAAGATCGGCGAAGCTGTCGGGGGCCGGGCGGGCGAGAGCCGGCGGGAACAGTTGTGCCCCGCCCAGCGGTGCGGCCGCCGACGCCGCGCAAGCCAGCGCTGCGGCGCGGAAGAAGCGGGACGAAGGGAGTTTCATTGGCGGGTGGTTCCTCTTTGGTTCCCTGTGAACCTGATCATCCTGAATCTTATCATCCTTTGGGGCGAAATCCGGCGTCAATGCGAAGCCGGGGTCGGTGGAGTCAGAAGATAGCGCAGGAACGCGTTATCGGGGGTCAATATCAGGCGCGTACGCCCACTGGTGAACGCATCGCGATAGGCAGTCAGCGTGCGCCAGGCGGCAAAGAAGCCGGCATCCTGGTTAAACGCCGCCGCGTACGTCCGTGACGCCTCGGCTTCTCCCTCGCCGCGCAACTGATCGGCCGTGGCGCGGGCGTCGGCCAGCAGCACTGTGCGGTCGCGGTCGGCATCGGCGCGTATCTTCTGCGCCGCCTCCGCCCCCTCGGCCCGAGCCTGAGCGGCCACGCGCTGCCGCTCGGACTGCATGCGCGACAGCACCGCCTCGGTGTTCTCGCGCGGCAGGTCGGCGCGGCGGATGCGCACGTCCTCCACCAGCACGCCGAACCCTTTCATTTCGCCATTCACCTGATCGCGGATGCTGGCCATGATGCGGTCGCGGTCGGCCGACAGCACGTCGGGTAGCGAGCGGGTGCCGAGCTGCCGGCGGATAGCGGACGACACGATTGCGTTCAGCCGCACCTGGATGCCCTGCTCACCGGCCCCCACGGCCTGATAATAGCGCAACGGATCGGTGATGCGGAACATCGTGAAACTGTCCACGATCAGCCGCCGCTGGTCGCCCAGGA
This sequence comes from Acetobacteraceae bacterium, assembly GCA_035475215.1. GTDB lineage: Bacteria > Pseudomonadota > Alphaproteobacteria > Acetobacterales > Acetobacteraceae > DATDIC01. The sequence continues at coordinate 2,414 of DATIMO010000598.1, forward strand.
TCACTTCCTCGCTGGGTGTAACCAGATTGAGCAGTCGCCGGTCGAACTCGATCACCGTCTGGACGAACGGGATCTTGCTGTGCAGCCCCGCCTGCTCGATCACCCGCACCGGGCGGCCGAACTCGGTGATCAGGGCCTGGTCAGTCTGACCGACGGTGAACAGGCTGGCGTTGATCGCGATGAAGATAACGACCACTGCCGCCAGCAGGGCGATTGCTGTGCGCCTCATGGCGTGCCCCTCGGCGCCATCGGGGGTGCGGGCACGGCCGCCGATTGCGCCGGCGGCTCGGGCGTCGGCGGCGGCGGCGGACTGACGCCATCAACCTGAAGATAGGGCAGCAATCCCTTCACCTTGTCATCCAGCACGATGGTCGGTGCGCGGATCAGGATGTCGCGCATCGTATCGAGATACATTCGTTCCAGCGTGACGTCCTTTGCTGTGCGATAAGCCGCCAGTACCGAAAGGAACCGCTTGGTCTCGCCGGTGGCCAGGGCGATGGTGGCCTGCTTTTCCCCCTGCCCGGCAGCGATCACCCGGGCGGCGTCACCACGAGCGCGCGGCACGATGTCGTTCGCGTAGGCCTGCGCCTCGTTGCGCAGGCGCTCGGCGTCGGTGTTGGCCCGCTGCACATCGCGGAAGCTCTCGACCACGGCCGCCGGGGGATCCGCCTTCTGGAGCAGCACCTGAGTGATCTGCACGCCGGCCTGATACCCATTCAAGATCTTCTGCGTCTGCTCCATCACGTCGCCGGCGATTTGAGCCCGCATCGGCCCCAGCGCCGGCTGGATCGGCGTGCGCCCCATGACTTCCCGCAGCACGCTTTCCGCCACTGCCTTGACCGTGACGTCCGGCGCGCGCGTGTTGAACAGGTAGTTGAACGCATTATCGATGCGCCACAGGATCGTCAGGTCGATATCGATGATGTTCTCGTCGCCGGTCAGCATCAGGCTTTCGGCCGGGATTTCGCGACGACCGGCGGCGCCCGCCGATTCATCCTCGGACGGGCCTGACCGATAGCCGATCTCGGTGCGGTTGATACGGGTCACGGCCGGTGTGTCGGCGGACTCGATCGGCCAGGGCAGATGATAGTTCAGCCCCGGCAGCGTGGTGCGGTTGAATGCGCCGAAGCGCAGCACGACGCCCTGCTCGTCCGGCTCCACGCGGTAGAACCCGCTGGCCAGCCAGATCGCGATCACGCCGATGCCGAGCAGCAGAAGGCCGCGATGGCCGGTGCCGAATCCGCCGCCGGGGCCGCGACCGAGCACGCCGCGGATCGCCGCCTGAATGCGCGCGATGATCTGGTCGAGCTCCGGAGGCGGGACCCGTCCCCCACCTCCCGGTCGCCAGTTTCCGGGACCCCACGGCCCGCCCGGTCCGTGCGGGCCATCATTGTCCCCATTGGGGGGTACCGAATGCGGTCCGCCGGATCCCCAGGGACCCGGGCCGCCGGGATTGGAAGCCATTTCTCTTGTTGTTCCTTAATGTCCCAAACCGCGCCGCCCTGATTGCTCGTTCAGCCGCTGTTGGCGGTTGGCCCGCCACGCGCCACATATGCGGGCAGTATCGGCAGCGGTCACGGTCGCGTCATATCGACCGCCAGAAGAGGGTTTGCAAGTAGATGAGTACAGCCGGGCCAAGCCAGCTCTCGTCCGAAACGTTGCGAGATGTGCTGCGTCGTATCAAGGATCCGGCGTCCGGCCAGGACATCGTGGCTGCCGGACTGGTGGAAGGGGTAGAGCTGCGTGGCGGTCTGGTGCAGGTGGCGCTGCTGACCGACCGCGCCCATGCGGCGGCGATGGAACCGGTGCGACGGGAAGTGGAGCGGGTGCTGGCCAGCCAGCCCGGCATCAGCAACGCGACGGCGGTGCTGACGGCGCACAAAGCCCCGGCCCGGCCCCAGCCGGCCTCTGCGCCCGCCCCCGGTGGACACGGACAGAAGCCGGCGCTGCTGCCGGGGGTGAAGGCGATCGTTGCAGTTGCATCCGGCAAGGGCGGGGTCGGCAAATCGACCGTGGCCGTCAATCTGGCCGTGGCGCTGGCGCGCCAGGGGCTGGCGACCGGCCTGCTGGACGCGGACATCTACGGTCCGAGCCTGCCGCGCATGCTGGGTGTTTCGCGCAAGCCGGAGGTCCGCGCCGAGCGGATGATCCCGCTCGAGGCCTGGGGCCTGAAATGCATGTCGATCGGCTTCCTGGTCGAGGAAGAGACGCCGATGATCTGGCGCGGCCCGATGGTGATCTCGGCGTTGACGCAGATGCTGCGCGAGGTCGAGTGGGGCACGCTCGACGTGATGGTGGTCGACATGCCGCCCGGCACCGGCGACGCGCAGCTCACCATGGCGCAGCAGGTGCCGCTCGCCGGCGCCGTCATCGTCTCGACTCCGCAGGATCTCGCGCTGATCGATGCCCGCCGCGGCGTCGCCATGTTCAAGCGGGTCGAGGTGCCGATCCTCGGCATCGTCGAGAACATGTCCTACTACTGCTGCCCGAACTGCGGCCACCGCGCCGAGATCTTCGCGCACGGC
>DATIMO010000599.1:0-2914 GCA_035475215.1 Acetobacteraceae bacterium
GCGATGGTGCCAAGCTTCAGGTTTTGCCGCTGAGCGAACGCCACCAGATCCGGCAACCGCGCCATGGTGCCGTCATCGTTCATGATCTCGCAGACCACAGCGGCCGGATAAAGACCCGCCATGCGGGCGATATCGACGGAAGCTTCCGTATGCCCGGCGCGAACCAGCGTGCCACCCTCGCGAGCCACCAGAGGGAAAATATGTCCGGGCGTCACGATATCGTCGCGCCCGCATTCGGGGTTGATCGCCACCGCGATGGTGCGCGCGCGGTCATGCGCCGAAATGCCGGTGGTAACGCCATCGCGCGCCTCGATCGAGACCGTGAACGCCGTCTGGTGCCGGGTGCCGTTATGCGCGCTCATCAGCCCAAGGCCGAGTTGCTCCACGCGTTGGCGCGTCATTGCCAGACAGACCAGCCCGCGGGCGTGGCGGGCCATGAAATTCACCGCCTCCGGCGTTGCGAATTGTGCCGGGATGACCAGGTCGCCTTCGTTCTCCCGGTCTTCATCATCGACCAGAATGAACATGCGGCCGTTCCGCGCTTCTTCCACCAGTTCGTCCGCACTGGTGAGGTACTGCGACAGGCCGATGGTCTTGATGCCGTCCATCAGCGATCCGCTCCCTGAAATTCCATCAGCCGGGCCACGTAGCGCGCCAGCATGTCGATCTCGATGTTGACCGGGTCCGCCGGCGTCAGCAGCCCGAAGCAGGTCACCGCGGCAGTGTGCGGGATTATGTTGACCGTGAAGCCTGCCGTATCCGCCGCGTTCACCGTCAGCGACACGCCATCGACCGCGACGCTGCCCTTTACCGCAATGAAGCGCGCCAGATCGCGCGGCACCGCGAACCGCCACCGTATCGACCCGTGCTCGGGCTCCGATTCGACCGCCACGCCCACGCCGTCCACGTGTCCAGCCACCAGATGCCCGCCCAACTCGTCGCCCACGCGCAGCGAACGCTCGAGGTTCATGCGCGTGCCGACCAGCCAACGCCCGAGCGTCGTTCTGGACAATGTTTCGGCCGATGCATCAGCGGCGAACCAGTCCGGCCCGACTTCCACCGCGGTCAGGCAGCAGCCCGAGCAGGCAATCGAGGCGCCTGGCGGGATCGATGCGGCTTGCGCGCCACCGACGAAATCCTGGGGGGCAGCGATAACCAGCCGCATATCGCGACCGCCCCCGATCGGGGACAGCGAGCGAACCGTGCCGATAGCGGTGACGATCCCGGTGAACATTCAATGGATCCCGTCGTCCGTGGCAGAGCCGGCTTGGTCGAACTCGGTCAGCATGTCATCGCCGAGCCGTATTGAGGAGCGTCGCCGGAAGCGGGGCATCCCTTCCAGTTGCACAACCCCGAAACCCTGCACCGCCGGCCAGCCATCGGCGCCGATGACACCGGGGGCATGGAACCAGGCGATGCGATCCACCAAGCGCTCCCGCAGCAGCGACGCGGCGAGCTGCGCTCCACCTTCCACCAGCACCCGCGTCAGTCCTGCCGTTGCCAGATGACGGAGCGCGTCGCGCAGATCAACCCCCACCGGGCCGTCGGCAACCTCGATCAGCTCAACGCCGGCTTCCGCAAACGCGCGGCGCCGGTCCGGATCGGCGGTTTCGCGGATCAGCATCCAGGTCGGCGCCTCGATTACGCCTGCCACCAGGCGGGCCGTCAGCGATGTACGCAGGTGGCTGTCTGCGATCACCCGTACCACCGGATTTGGGCGAAAACCGGGGATTCGGCAGGTCAGTTCGGGATCGTCGGCAGCCACGGTGCCGACGCCGACCATCACGGCATCGTGCCTGCCCCGCAGAGCGTGGGCCGCTCGCCGTGCAACGGGGCCGGTGATCCAGCGGCTCTCTCCCCGGCCTGTGGCGATGCGGCCATCCAGTGTGGAGGCGAGTTTCAGCGTGACCAACGGGCGGGCCTTCCACAGCCGGCTGGCAAACCCGCCGATAATCTCGCCGGCCTCGGTTTCCAACATCCCTTCCGTCACGTCGATCCCAGCGGCACGCAGTCTCGCTATCCCGGCCCCATCAACCCGCGGGTCCGGATCACGCCGCGCAATCACGACCCGGGCAACACCGGCCTGCACCAGGGCTTCGGTGCATGGCGGCGTTCGGCCCCAATGACAGCACGGCTCCAGCGTGACATAGACGGTCGCCCCGCGAGCCGCCGGCCCGGCCCGATCCAGCGCGATCGGTTCGGCATGCGGCCGGCCGCCTGGCATGGTCACCGCACGACCGACGACCCGCCCGTCCTTGACCACCACACAGCCGACCGACGGGTTCGGCCACGTATTGCCGATACCGCGTCGCGCCAGCGCCAGCGCCGCCCGCATGTGGTCCGCATCATCCGGATGGGGCAGCACGGCCATTGACTTCAGTGCGCGTCGCCAAGCGAGCCGACGAACTCCTCGAAGTCCTTTGCCTCGCGAAAGTTCCGGTAAACGCTGGCGAATCGCACATACGCGACGGGGTCGAGCTCCTTGAGCGTATCCATCACCACTTCGCCGATCTGCTTGCTGGGGATGTCGGTTTCGCCGGAAGCTTCGAGCTGGCGAACGACGCCATTGACGATGCGTTCGATCCGCTCTTCCTGGATCGGACGCTTGCGCAACGCGATGCGGATCGACCGGGCGAGCTTGTCGCGGTCGAACGGCACGCGTCGGTGATCGGACTTCACCACGGTCAGTTCGCGGAGCTGCACACGTTCGATGGTCGTGAAGCGCTGGCCGCAATTGCCGCAGAACCGGCGCCGGCGAATGGCCGCCGCATCCTCGGTAGGCCGGCTGTCCTTCACTTGCGTGTCGTCCTGGCCACAGAACGGGCACCGCATCTACACCCCCTCCCCTCGCGGGAGGGGGATGGGGGGAGGGGGCGTCACAAGCATGGCACAGACCGCCAAGTCCACCCGTCCC
>DATIMO010000600.1:0-3145 GCA_035475215.1 Acetobacteraceae bacterium
ATGCTGGTGATCCATCCGGACGAATGCATCGATTGCGGCGTGTGCGAGCCCGAATGCCCTGTCGACGCTATCGTTCCCGACAGCGACGACAAGGCCGCGGCCTGGGTCGAACAGAACCGCACCTATGCCGGGTTGTGGCCCAACATCACGCGCAAGGGGACCGCGCCGGCTGATGCCGACGAATGGAAGGACAAGCCCGACAAGGCTGGGCTGTTCGACCCGGAACCCGGTCAGCCCTGACCGTCCAGGTTTTCTGACCCACGGATTATCGGCCGGCCCCCATGACGGGGGCGCGTTGGCGTGCTATATTTGTCCTCGAGGCGCTGACAGCACGAACCCCTGATGGTCGGGGTCAACGTGCCGTCAACGTGGCATTTCCTGGTGGGGAGCCGATTCCGTTACAGCTTGGGTGCAGGTGCGCCGGCTGTCTGCTGGAAATTCGGAAAGGAATGAGTGAGAGGTGTTCAGCATGAAGGCAAGCGCGGCGGCTGCCGCGGTAGGGCGTCGTCCCGCCGCACCGGCCTCCAAGGCATCGAAGGCGGTTGCCAAGGCCGTCACGAAGCCGCCTAAGAAGACGGCGCAGATCCAGGCTGTACCGGCGAAACCGCGTCCGACCGCGATCCGCCATCCGGACCCGGAGGCGGCGAAACCGGCCGCTGTCAAGCAGCCCCCGATGAAGGCGGCTGTTGCCAAGCCTGCCGGCGTCAAAACTACCGCAACCAAGCCGGCAACCACCAAACCTGCGGTGAAACCGGCTCTGGTGCATTCGGCCGAAGCCGCCAAACCCAGACCGCCAGTCGCAGACGTCCGGGGCGAGGCGGCCCAGCCGAAGCTTCGGCAGGTCACGCCTCAGCATCCCGAACCGGTGCCGGCGGCACCTTCCGCCGACCCGGTCCCGCCAGCAGAGATACCTGCGGCGGCATCCAGTCCGGAGACTCCGAAGTCGCCGATGATACCGGCGCATGAAGCGGCGGCCCCGAAACCTGCTGCCGCGCCGATCGTCAAAAAAAATGAGCCCATGAAGGAGCCTGCGCCCCTGTCCACACCACCCGTTTCGACTCCGTCCGCCGCGGCCGAGCCGCAGCCGGTCATGCCGATGCCGCCACGCGCGCCCATGTCGATGAACCGGCCGATGCCGATGCCGCGGCCGATGGCCAAGGCCGAGGTGTTCACCGAGGGGGACCACGTCGTCTATCCCACACACGGAGTCGGCAAGGTCGAACGCATCGCCGTCGAGGAAATCGCCGGCCACAAGCTGGAGCTGATCCACATCACCTTTGAAGAAAACCGGATGACCCTGCGGGTTCCGGTATCCAAGGCCCGCACCGCCGGGCTGCGCAAGCTGGCGACTCGCAAGCTGTTCGATGAGGCATTGGCAGTTCTGAAGGGACGCGCTCGCATCAAGCGGACCATGTGGTCGCGCCGCGCCCAGGAGTACGAGGCGAAGATCAATTCGGGAGATCCGCTGTCCATCGCCGAGGTGGTGCGCGACCTGCACCGCAATGCCGGTCAGCCGGATCAAAGCTTCAGCGAGCGGCAGATCTACGAATCGGCGATGGATCGGCTGGCCGCCGAACTCGCGGCGCTGGACCAGACCGATAAGATGACTGCGGCGACCAAGCTGACCGAGTTCCTCAAGACGGTCTGACGGCGGCCGCCCGGACCTCTCGACCACGGCCGTTGGTGGTCATCACCTCGGCCAAATGCGGCCGCTCATTGAGCTGATGGCGGTACAGACCGGCCGCCGCGGCAATCAGGGTGCCGTTGCGATGGAGCATCGGCTCTCCGAATTCCAGCATGCGCAGGTTGGGCCAGGCTTTTGCCCGGATGCGCAGAAGCTCGGCTGCGAGGTCGACCGCCGGAGTGCTGGGCTGCGCCTGGGCGAGTATCAGCAGCATGGCTGCGGTGGATCGCGAGATTCCGGCATGGCAGTGCACCAGCAGATGCGCGCGGGACGGCGGTTCGCCGGCAAGATCGCGGCCGAAGGCGAGAAGCTGTTCGACGTGCACGCGCTGGGGCGGGGCGCCGGTCAGGGTTTCCTCGATCACATCATAAAAGCGAAGTTCGAGCCGGCGGTGCTGATCGAAAGTGTCGAAGGCCGGCGGGATGGGAACGTCCGGGTCGAGGATCGACAGGACATGGGTGACGCCGGCTTGGCAGTGACCATCCAGCTCTTCGATGCCGCAGACGGTGAGTTGGAACGGCGGGGTCAGAGACATGGCGTGTTGTCGGGCGGCACGGCGGCGTTGTCCAGCGTGCGCATTCCCCAGGTTGCCCTCACCACCCCACCGCGCAGGCGGTTCGACGCGGGTCCGCGCCCGCCCACTTAACACCGCTCCGCAGGTCCGACACGATGGCGCACACGGAACCCGCCAGATACTTGCGCGCCGGCCAGCGCTCGACCTTGTGCCCCAGCCCCGCCAGCGCATCGATCACCGCGTCGCCTAGATCGGCCTCCACATTCAGCCGGCCCGGATGGTATTCGTGCGGCAGCGCCGATTGCGGCCAGGAATAGCTGGCCACCCGTGGCGCCTCGACTGCCGATTGTGGGTCCATGTCGAACACCGCCATGTTCAGGAATGCTTGCAACATGGCCTGCCCCAGAACCTCGCTGCCAGGGGACCCGAACTGCATGATCCATTCGCCCCGTCGCACGGCCATCGCCGGATTGGCGGACATACGAGGCCGCCGGCCCGGACCGACCCGCCCGGGATGATCCGCCGCAGTGTAACCGCGTGAGCCCCACATCGACGGCAGGATGCCGGTGCCCGGCACCACCGGCCCGCCGATCGTTCCGTCGCTCGGGGTTGCGGCAAATACGTTGCCGTCCCGATCCGCCACGCACAGGAATGATGTCGCCGGGTGGATGCCGGCGGCCTGCCCATCGGCAGATGGGTCCGGCTGCCAGGGCCGGGCGGCGCGACCGGAACCTCCGGCAGGCGGCATCTCCGGCCATGCGCGCCGGGGATCCAGCAGGGCACGCCGCTCCGCCGCATACGGCTTCGACAGCAGCCGCCCGAGCGGAACGTCCTCGAAATCCGGATCCCCGAACCAGGCTTCCCGATCCGCCGCGGCCAACTTCAGCGTCTCGACCACGGCGTGGATATATGCTGGTGTGTTGTGCCCCAGCGCCCGCAATTCCAGC
>DATIMO010000601.1:0-2166 GCA_035475215.1 Acetobacteraceae bacterium
GCGACGCCATCCTGAACTACCTGTACGAACACGCCGCCAACCCACTGTTTCAGTGTCGTTTCCGCTGGCGGGCGAACTCCATTGCTTTCTGGGACAACCGTTGCGCGCAGCACCGGGCGATGTGGGACTATTGGCCCCACACCCGCTCCGGCCACCGCGTGACAGTGAAGGGAGAAAGGCCGGTCTGACCGGCCTCAAAATATCGATCTTCCGGCCGCCAATCCCATGACAAGAAGAACCAGGAAGATCACGATGAAGATGAAGAACAGGATCTTCGCGATACCGACCGCGGCCGAGGCGATGCCGCCGAAGCCGAAGATCGCCGCGATGATGGCGATGATTAGGAACAGCAGCGCCCATCTGAGCATGTTTTGCACTCTCCTGAACGGGAGGAACCATCCGACCCGCGCAGAACGGTTCCGTTGGGGGGCCGGTTCATGACGCCAACAGGAAGTTGACTGGATTCTCCCGTTTGCGTGATGCACGACGCGCCGCAACCGTCATTGCAAGCGGAGCTACGCAATCCAGGGCGGCTGGATTGCTTCCCCACCGCCTTCGCGGTGGTCGCAACGACCAGGGGTTCGTCAGCGGAAATCGCGCGTCGGCACCTTGATGCCGCTTTCGCGACCATGCCCCAGCCCGCGCAACTGCTCCGACAGATCGGTCAGATGCCGGGCAACCACGTGGATCACGATCCCCTCTCGCTGTACGCGACCACGGCAGGCAAGCATTGCCGCAGTCAAAAGCACGCGGCGCTGCCGTTCGAACACGCTGGGCCAGACGATCAGGTTGGCGAGTCCCGTCTCATCTTCGATCGACACGAACAGAACGCCGCTCGCCGAGCCCGGGCGCTGACGCACCAGCACAATGCCGGCCACCGTCGCCAGTTCTCCATCGCGTGAACGCGCCAGATCGGCGCAGGTGATCATCCCCGCTCGCCGGAAATCTGGGCGCAGAAACGCGGCCGGGTGCTGGCGCAGCGACAAGCCGGTGCTGCGGTAATCTTCCACAACCTGTCCGGCCGCGGTCATGGGCGGCAACAGCACTGCCGGCTCGATCATGTCCGGCTCGCGCTCGGCCGCCGCGAACAGCGGCAGCCGGTCGCTCAGTCCGCGGATCGCCCATAATGCGGCCCGCCGATCGAGGTCCAGGCAGCGGAACGCATCGGCGGCCGCCAATCGCTCCAGTGCGGCAACCGGGACACCGGCACGGCGATGCAGGTCATCGATAGTCTGATAGGGCCGGTCGCCCCGCGCAGCGACGATCCTCGCGCCATGTTCGTTGGCCAGTCCTTTGGTCATGCGAAGGCCGAGGCGAAGTGCCAGGCCCTCACCCGCATCGCCGCGCGTTCCGACCTCTCCCGCTTTGCGGGACAGGTCGCCGCACGCAGTGCGACGGGTGAGGGCCTCCTTGCTCTCCAACCCACAATCCCAGCGCGACGCATTCACGCAGACCGGTCGCACTTCGATGCCATGATCGCGCACATCCCGCACGATCTGCGCCGGCGCATAGAACCCCATCGGCTGGCTGTTCAGCAGCGCGCAGGCAAACACCTCCGGGTGATGGCACTTCATCCAGCACGAGGCATACGCGATCAGCGCGAACGACGCTGCGTGACTTTCGGGAAATCCGTAAGAACCAAAGCCCTCGATCTGCGAAAACGTCTTCGTGGCAAATTCCGGCGTATAGCCGCGCGCCACCATGCCGTGGATCAGCTTATCCTTGAAATGGCTCACCCCGCCGGTGAACTTGAACGTCGCCATGCTGCGGCGGAGCGCATCCGCCTCGCTCGGCGTGAAACCGGCACAGGCGATCGCCACCTGCATCGCCTGTTCCTGGAACAGCGGCACGCCCAGCGTCTTGCCCAGCACTTTTTCCAGCTCCGGCCGCGGATACTCGACCGGCTCCTTCCCCTCCCTCCGGCGAAGATACGGGTGCACCATGTCGCCCTGGATCGGCCCCGGCCGAACGATCGCCACTTCGATCACAAGGTCGTAGAAGCGTGCCGGCTTCAGCCGCGGCAGCATGGACATCTGGGCGCGCGATTCGATCTGGAATACGCCGATCGTGTCGGCACGCTGGATCATCTCGAATGTAACCGGGTCCTCGGATGGGATTGTCGCCATGTCCAGGCGCAGCCCGCGGTGCTGCTCCAGCAGATCGAAC
>DATIMO010000602.1:0-2374 GCA_035475215.1 Acetobacteraceae bacterium
AGTTAGGGGCCGCCAATAGTCGTTTTGGTGCAATGCGGCCGTTGCTCGGTGACGGGGCGCAACACTTCCGCAATCGTTGGTTGGCGGCATTACAAAACAGAAACGGTCTGGGCTGAGTACTCCTCGGGTGGTGGATGATGATCGCTCGGCCGGCACCGGGTGCGAACGTGCAAAGGCGGCAAGAAGAAGAAAGTTTCTACGCAGATTTCAGTAGATGCACGCCGATGCACGCGGATGAAGCGAAAGGGGTCACAGTCGGTCGGCCACGCGTTTGATTTCCAGACGTGGCTTATCGAAGTTTATCTTGCGCAACTCAAGAGCCAGCGCATTCTCATGGAAGTTTCCCTCTGCATTCATCGGCGTGCATCTTCTGAAATCTGCGTCGAAATTTTCGTCTTCTTGGATGCAATCCGGCAACGCCTGCGCCTATAGCCGGCTGTTGCCGCCGCATCCCAGCATGCAGAAGGTGCCGTTCAGCGAGCCCTCGGCCTCGATCGTGGCGACATTGGCGGTGTGGATGAACGGCATGTTGGTAAGCAGGGCCAGGGTCTGCTCGGGACCGAGGGTGTAGATCGGCGCGCTGAGGTTGGTCAGTGCGGCGGCACGGTCACCATGCGCCAGCGCCAGCGATACGCCGATCATGCTAGTGACCACTACTTGCGATCGGGCGTTCGGCGCGATGCCGAGGGCGCGGCGAACCGCCTGGCGGGCTTGCAGCATTTCATCATTGATGATCGGGCTGGCGTACTGGAATGACGGAGTGGTGTTGATGGCACCAGCGGCAAAGTCCATCGCCGCAACGGCTCTCGCGGCGCTGATCGGGTCACCCTGGGTACGCGTGGGAGAAGCGAAGGCCCAGGCCGAGTATTGGATGGCGTTTGCCGGGTCGGCCAGTCCGCTGATCGGCGGCATCTGCGCGGTGTCCACTGGGGGGCTGGGCGCGCAGGCGCCGAGCGCGAGCAGGGTGCCCAGGACGGCGGCGCGGAACGGCATTGGCGGCTCCTTCTAACCTCGATCGTCTCACGCGGATCGCTTCGCTCGCCGACCACACCCGCCAGCGACAGAGGTGATTTCGTGTCGTTCGACGGTTTGTCTAGGCTGCTCTCTTCAGCGCGTGAACCGCCTGGCCGAGTTCGGCGTAGCGCAGCGTGAGCGGCGTGATGCCGAAGCGCAGGATGTCGGGCGGGCGGTAGTCACCGATGACGCCACTTGCGGCAAGCGATTGGATGATCGCGGCGGCGTTGGGGTGCGAAAGGCAGACCTGACTGCCGCGCTTCATCGGATCCGCCGGGGTGACGACGCGGAAACCGACGGTCGCGGCGGCCTCCATGAAAATACCGCTCATTTGGATCGACTTGGCGCGAACGGCCGCCATGTCGGCGGCCAGGGCGATATCAACGCCGACCTCCAGCGCCGCCAGACTGAGGATAGGCGGGGTACCGACCAAGGCGCGGGTAATCCCGGCGGCCGGGCGGTAATCTGGAGTGAAATCGAATGGCTCGGCGTGGCCGATCCAGCCGGTCAATGGCATGGTCGCGTCCTGGTGACGGGGCGCGATGTACAGGAACGCTGGGGCGCCCGGGCCGCCATTGAGGAACTTGTAGCCGCACCCGACGGCGAAATCGGCGTTGCAGCCGGTCAAATCCAGCGGCACCGCGCCGGCTGAATGCGCCAGATCCCAGAGAGTCAGCACGCCGGCCGCATGCGCCGCACGGGTAATGCGTGCCATGTCATGCATTCGCCCGCTGGCGTAATTGACGTGCGTGAGCATCAGGACGCCGACGCTTTCGTCCAGCGAAGCCTCGATCGTATCCGGCTCGGCAAAGCGGACCTGGTGGCCGCGGTCGAGCAGCCGGCAAAGGCCTTGCGCCATATATAGATTCAGTCGGGAAATTTTCCCGCTCCGAGAGAATCGCACGGCGGCCAGGGCGCAGCGAAAGGGCGGCGCTGAGCAGTTTGAACAGGTTCACCGAGGTGCTGTCGCAGGCGGCGGTGCAACCGGGTTCGGCGCCGATCAGGCGGCCGATCTTCTCCCCAACGCGCAGCGGCAGCGCCATCCAGCCGTTGCTGCTCCACGATCGGATGAGGTCACGGCCCCATTCGCATTCGATCACCTGGGCAAGCCGCGGCCCGGTGGCTTTCGGCAGCGGACCCAGGGAGTTGCCGTCGAGATAGATCACCCCTTCGGGTATTTCGAATTGGTCGCGGAATCCAGCGAGTGGATCAGTGCGATCAAGTGCATCGAGGTCCGTCATAGGGGCTGCGGGCTTCCTAGCTGTTTGGCGAAGCGCTGGATGGCGGCGAGACCGAATGGGGTGGGGCGCAAGGCGGGGGCGCGGTCATGTGCCACGATTCCGGCTCGAGCGGCGAACAG
>DATIMO010000603.1:0-4181 GCA_035475215.1 Acetobacteraceae bacterium
GCGTCTGTTCCGCTGGCGACCACGGCATAAGAAACAAGCCCGACAGTTCCGTCGGTCTGGCGGCCGAGCACGCGAACCAGGTTCGGATCGGTCATCGGTGTCAGCGGATGATGCTCCATGCCGCTTTCATTGAGCAGTACGGGACCGACGAACAGATGGCCCTGATAGACGCTGCGCGCGTTGGCGGGGAACGCCGGACAGGCGAGTGCGAACCCGCAGCCGAGCGCAGCGATCAATGCGTCCGCCACGGGGCCGATATTGCCCTGTTCCGTGCTGTCGAAGGTGGAGCAGTATTTGAAGAAGAATTGCCGGCATCCAGCGCTGCGCAGCCAACGGAACGCGGCGAGACTGTCGTGAACTGCATCGCGCACCGGTGCGGTACGCGATTTCAGCGCGACCACGACGGCATCGGCATCCGGTACCATGTCGTCCGGCCGCGGCACGCCGAAACGCTGGACCGTGCGCATGCCATTGCGCACCAGCATGGAGGCAAGGTCGGTCGCTCCGGTGAAGTCGTCGGCAATTGCCCCGAGCAGCATGAGCAGTCTCCTGTTCAGATGGTCAGCGCGTCCGCGAAGGTCTTGATTTGCGTCTCCCACGATGGCAGCGCCTGACCGGTCTGCCACGCCACCTCGGCCATTTCGCGTCGCAGGCCGGTGCCGAAGATCAGGCGACGCAGCGCCTTGGAGAGTTGATCATGATCGCCGGGAGGACAGATCACACCGCCTTCGGGCGGCACCAATGCGGCGGCCGAGCCGCCCGCAGTCACCGCGACCGTCAGCCCGCGTTTCAAAGCCTCGGCGACGGCCATGCCGTAGCCTTCCCAGTACGACGCGAGCGCGAACAGGTCCGCTTTCTGCCACAGCCGGTCCAGCGTGACTTCGTCAACCTCTCCGGCAAAGCGCACCTTGTCGGCGACGCCGAGTTGATCGGCCAATGCGGCCAGCATGTCCGCGTGCGCCGGATCGCGCGTTGCGGAACCGACGATGATCAGCCGCCAGTCGAGATCGAACAGGCGGGCGAGCGCGCGTATGAGCACGTCGTGGCCTTTGCGCGGGGTCAACGCGCCAATCGACAGGATTGTGCAGCCGGGACCATCGGATCCGCTGCTGCGCGGGGCGTCGTCGGTACCGGGGACGACAACACGCAGGCGTGCGGGGTCCACGCCGAAATCGGCCGCAAGACGCTCCGCGGTCGGTTCACTGGTGACGATCAGGCGCGCCAGTCGGGGCAGCAGCCGCAATTCGGTGTTGCGCAGGGTGGCCCGGTCGCTTTCAGTGAATCCGGTTTCCAGAGCGGTGGGGTGATGAATGATCGCGGCAGACGGGCGCGCCGCGATCGAATCCCCCTGGCCGGCGAATGCCGGCAGCGCAAGTCCGTCGATGACTGGCAATGTGTCGCGCGGCAACGAAGCCCAGGCACCACGTGCGGCGCTGCGCGCGGTTTCGTCCGTGACAGGATGGGTGCCCGGAAGTTCGATGACATTAACCACCTGTCCGGTGTCGCGCAGCCCGTTCACCATGCGCCGGTCGTAAGCATAGCCGCCCGAAACGGTGTCGAACGGAGCCGGGACAATCAACGTGATCATGCGCTGAGATTGCACCCGCCCGGCGCAACTGACCACCTGGCTCGACGCCCTGTCGCACAGCGGACCCGGCGCTGCGGCCACACGTTGAATTGAGCAGCGCGCATCGTGCGAGCCGCCCGGCTTGCGCCCTTAATACCCAGCATGAAGGCGGTGGGTGCTCTCATCGCGATAGCCAAGGATCATTCACATATGGCGCTTATCGGTGTGCGGTCTCCGGACGAGGTGGTTGACGCCCGCGGTGTGGCGGTGCGTGGCAGTCTCGCGGCAAGTATTCGGCCCACCATCACCTGGCAGGCGGTGTTCGCCGGTACGATCGTGGCGCTTGCCATTGAACTCGTGCTGGCGATCCTTGGCGTCGCGGTCGGTCTCGCCGTTGCCCATCCTGGCGGTGGTGGGGCAGGGGACAATGGCCTGGGGCTTGCGGCGGGCATCTGGTGGATCGTCAGCGCCATCATCTCGATCGCCTTCGGCAGCTATGTGGGAGCACGTCTTGCCAATCTGCCGGCCCGCTTCGATGGCTTTCTGCACGGCCTGACCATCTGGGGTCTGAGCGTCCTGGTGGCGATCTATGTCCTCAGCATGGCAGCGAGCGGCCTGGTACACGGCGTCATCACCGCGTTGGGCGGGACGATTTCGTCGGTGAGCCGTGGGATCGAGACCACGGCTCCGCAGATCGCATCGGCGTTCGGAACCGGACCCGAAGATATGCAACGCGAAGCCGAATCGTTGTTCGAGCCGGCGAACGCGTCGCCGGGGCAGATGAACCGGCAGCAGGCGGTAAGCGAGATCGCCCGTCTGGTGCCGGACCTGCTCGCCGGTGGGGATAAGGCAACGGCAGCGCAGAACCGTATCGTCGCGATCCTC
This sequence comes from Acetobacteraceae bacterium, assembly GCA_035475215.1. Classification (GTDB taxonomy): domain Bacteria; phylum Pseudomonadota; class Alphaproteobacteria; order Acetobacterales; family Acetobacteraceae; genus DATDIC01. Next base: position 2,453 of record DATIMO010000603.1, read on the forward strand.
GCGGCCCAGCTTGGCATCAGCCCGGACGAAGCCAAGCAGCGGGTCGCGCAATGGCAGCAGCGCCTGGCGGATATGAAGGCGCAGGCGTCGCAAACCGCGAAAACGGTTGCCGGCAAGAGCGCCGGGATTGCCTCCGATGCCGCGTTTGCAATCTTTGTTGCGTTGGTCGTTACCGGATTGGCCGCTGGGATTGGCGGTGCGCTCGCCCGCCCGCGTCGTCCGATGCTACGGGATTGGCACGAGTAGAACGGAACGGCGCGGCGTATCGAGCCGAACGGATCTAAAGTTCGATAGTGGATTCGTACGCCGCCCATGCAGTTGGGCTTTCGCGCAGCAGAACTTTCAGGCTTGTCAGCTTGCGCCCGCCGTCGCCGAGGCGGCCCTCGCGACATGCGGCGGCGAGCAGGTTGTGCAGGTGGAAGGCCATGTACTCGGTTGTCGTGTTGGTCCCGGCCAGCGCCGGAAGCTCATCGAGGTTGCGGTAATCGACCGTATCCAGCACGCGGCGCAGCTCGGTTTTTGCCAGACCGATATCCACCAGAAGCTGCAGCGGATCGAGTGCGGCGGATCGCAGTTCGACCTCGACCGCGTAGGTTGCACCGTGCAACCGCTGGGCGGGTCCGAATTCGGCGCCGCGGAAGCTGTGCGCTATCATGATGTGATCGCAGACGGTCAGGCTGAACATTCATCCGGTTCCATAGGTGATGACGTGGCAAAGGCCGCCCGGCGCGAGGATGTCGGCCATTGCCGTCGGCATGTCCTCGAACCGGGTGGGGCCTTGCAGCAGCGAATCGTAGGCTGGGTCGGCCAGCAGCTCGAGCGCCAGTGCCAGACGGTCGGCGTGGCTGCGGCGGTTGCGCATGGGGCTGGCGACGGCGCCGACCTGGCTTGCGACGATCCGCAGGCGGCGCGAATGGAACGCCTCGCCGAGTGGGATGGCGGGGCTGGTGGTGCCGTACCAGCTTGCTTCGATGATGCGTGCTTCGAAGCAGGCGCATTGCAGCGCGAGCCGCAGGCCGGCTTCGGTTGCAGAGGTATGCACGATGAGTTCCTGATCGGCGGGAGCCTCGTCGGGGAGGGCGAAGCGGCAGCCGAAGCGCGATGCGAGGTCCTGGCGGCGCGAGTCGATGTCGACGACCAGCACGCGGACGGCGGGGACACGGGCCAGTAGTGAGGCGACCAGAACACCCAGCACCCCGGCGCCGACGACCATGATGCGTTCCCCGGGCAGTGGGGCCGCATCCCAGATGACATTGAGCGCGGTTTCCATGTTCGCAGCCAGCACCGCGCGATGCGTGGGCAGGCTGTCGGGCAGGGGGATGCAGTTGCCGATGGGAACGACGAATGCGTCCTGATGCGGGTGCAGCACGAAAACGCGCTGGCGGTCGGGCGTGCAGCCGACGGCGCTGTAGCCGTATTTAACCGGGAAGGGGAAGCGGCCCTGCATCAGCGGCGCGCGCATGTCGTCGTATTGGCTGGAAGGCACGCGGCCGTTGAAGACGAGTGACTCTGTCCCGCGCGATATGCCGCTGGCCAGAGTGCGGATCAGCACATGGTCGGCTTCTGGGGTGGCGAGTTGTTCGGTGCGCAGTTCGCCTTTGCCCGGTGCAACGGTCCAGAAGGCGCGCGCGGTCTTCACCGCTGCGGCACGCGGGTCAACGGGATATCGACCAGCAGGTCCGGGCCGAGCCGGTGCACGGACCACTCGAAGCGCAAGCCTTCGGTCAGG
>DATIMO010000604.1:0-5017 GCA_035475215.1 Acetobacteraceae bacterium
GCTGAGAATCCGCGTCGCCAGCCCGGGCGGCGCGCGATGATACGGCAATTGGACCTTCATGGCCGTTCGCATGGTCTGCAGCTCGTCCAGCCGTCCGGCGCAGGTTGGGCAGCCGGCCACGTGGCGCCCCAGGCGAAGCCGACGCCAGATCGGAAGCTCGCGATCGAGCAGCAGCGGCAGCCACGGGGCAGCATGTTCACAGTCCATCAGCCCCCTCCTGCGCGGTTTCGGTGAGCCACAGCCGGCGCAGGGCCAGTCGGGCCCGCGCCAGACGCGACATCACCGTGCCGATCGGCACGTCGGTCACTGTGGCGATTTCCTTGTAGGAAAGGTCCTCCACCTCCCGCAGCAGCAGTACCTCACGATAATCCGACGGCAGTTGCTGCATCAGCCGCTCCAGCATCTGGCTATCCAGGCTGTCCAGCAGCAGCGCCTCCGGGTCGCGCGGGGACGTGCCCCACATCGTTTCGTCCCGGTCGGCCGTCTCGGCGACCGGGGTTTCCGGCACGAACATCATCCGCGCAGAACGATTCTCGCGAACCCAGTTGGCAAAGCTGTTGCGCACGATCGTCAGCAGCCAGACGCGAAAGTTGCCTCCTTGGAATGCGTCGAAGTAGCGATAAGCGCGCAAATAAGCCTCCTGAACCACGTCCTCGGCATCCGCCGGGTTACCCGCCAACCAGCGCGCCAGATTGTACGCCGCGTCGAGATGCGGGAGCGCCAGGCGCTCGAAGCGCCGTTTCCGGTCGTCGCCTGAATGGGGCAAGGCGGGTTCCTGCCAGCACGCTGCGCGGATTAGACCGGCGCAATCAAAGAGTTATTCCATGCACGCTTGATCAGGGCTATCGGTGACTTTGACATGCTTTGCACATGCATGCATGCTGATCACATGTCATCTATGATTCAAATCCGCAATGTACCGGATCCGCTGCACCGCTGCCTCAAATCGCGCGCGGCAATGGCCGGTATGTCGCTGTCCGATTATCTGCTCACTGAACTTCGCGACCTGGCCGAACGACCGACTATTCAGGAGTTGCGGGCGCGATTGCAGCGCTATCCGGCAATAAAGCCGACCGTTATGCCGGCTGAGGCAGTCCGCGCCGAACGCGACCGCGAATGATCGTGGTCGATGCTTCGGCCCTGCTCGACGTGCTGCTGCGAACGTCGTCGGCGCAAGCTGTGGAAGACAGGCTGTTCGCCCGACAAGAAACCCTGCACGTGCCGCATCTGCTCGATGTCGAAGTTGCTCAGGTTCTTCGCCGCTATTCGGCGAATGGCGAAATCGATCAGGACCGCGGCCGCATGGCTCTTGCTGACCTCGCTGATTTTCCCCTGCACCGCTACCCGCACGACGTCCTGCTGCCGCGCGTCTGGGAGTTGCGAAATAATCTCACCGCTTATGACGCCGTTTACGTGGCGCTCGCTGAAGCGCTCGATGCACCGCTACTTACAAGCGATCAGCGCTTGGCCACCGCGGCCGGACATGCCGCGCGCATCGAGCTTGTATCAAGCGAGAGGTAATTCGTCATGCTGGGCTCGGCCTGGGTCGAGCATGGGATGACGCATAGCCCGTATATCCGGGACCCGAACGGCTACAGCTTGGGACTGCTTTACGAATTGCCGCACAGCCGCGCAGGAGGGCGAAATTGATGCCGCGGTGAACCATACTGTCGCCTGGCCGACCGAAGGCGCATCGGCCCTGGAAGATCGGGCGGAGCACCCGGTCGTCACCATCTGAAGAAGGGCGGCATCGTTCCTCTGCTGCCCTTTGGCAAGAAAGCTTGTGGCGCCGACTGCCGGCGCGCGCGCATAGTGGCGCGATGAAGCGGATCGACGCCCCCACACTGCACGGCTGGCTGAATGACGGCCGGGAATTGGCCCTGCTGGACGCCCGCGAAGAAGGGGAGTTCGGGACAGCGCATCCGTTCTGGGCAGTCCCCTGCCCGCTTTCTCGCCGCGAAATTCGCGCTCGCGCCCTGCTGCCGCGCAAATCGGTGCGGATCGTCTGCATGGATGAAGGGCGCGGCCTGGCGGAACAGCTAACCGATTGGCTGGAAAAAGACGGTTGCGGCAACGTGGCCGTGCTCGAAGGCGGCACGACGGCCTGGCAGACCGAAGGACATGTGCTGTTCAGCGGCATCAACGTGCCGTCCAAGGCGTTCGGCGAATGGGTGGAGCACCATTACGGCACCGAGAGCGTCGATCCGGCGGAGCTGAAATCCTGGATCGATTCAGGACGCGGCATGGTCGTGCTCGACAGCCGTACGCATGAGGAATTCGTCCGCATGTCGATCCCGTCCGGCATCAGCGTACCCGGCGGCGAACTGGTCTATCGCATCGGCGATCTCGCGCCGGACCCGAAGACGCTGGTGGTGGTCAACTGCGCCGGTCGGACCCGCAGCATCCTCGGCGCCGAAAGCCTCCGCCGCGCCGGCATTCCCAATAAGGTAGTGGCGCTGCGCAACGGCACGATGGGCTGGGAACTGGCGGGGCTTCGCTGTGAGCGCGGCCGGACCGAGGCCTTCCCGCTGGGCACGCCGAAGACCGCCGCGCTGGCGCTGCAACGCGCCAAGGCGTTCGCTGAGACTTCGGGAGTCGGAGTGATCGGCGCGCTCGATCTTGCCCGGTTCGAGGAAGACCCCGACCGTACCCTCTATCTGCTGGATGTCCGGGATCCCGCCGAATTCCGTGCCGGACATCGCCCGGGAACCCGCAGCGCCCCAGGCGGGCAGTTGGTCCAGGCCACCGACCAATGGATCGGCGTGCGCAACGCCCGCATCGTGCTGCTGGACGATACCGGGGTGCGCGCCCGCATGGCCGCCGGATGGCTGCGCCAGATGGGCCATCGCGACGTGTTCGTGGTGGAAGGCGGACTGGACGAAGTGCGCGGCTCGGGCGTCGCGCTGGCGCCGATCCCTGAACTCGGCACCGAACTCCCGTCGATCGACGTGCCCCGCCTGACCGAGTTGCTGGATGCCGGCGACGGCACCGTGCTGGTCGATGTGGCGCGCAGCGTCGAATATCGCGACGGGCATATTCCCGGCGCGCATTGGGGTATTCGCAGCCGGCTGGAGGCGCTGCGGCCCGTGCTCGCTCCGGCGCGGCACGTCGTGGTCACGTCACCGGACGGGATGCTGGCACGACTCGCGGTGGTGGAGCTGCGCGGTCTTACCGGCGGTGAGGTCGTCACGCTGGAGGGCGGCACGGCCGCCTGGCACGCTTTCGGCCGGCCGCTGGTGAAGGACCGAACCACCCCACCGGACCAGGCCTGCGTCGATGTTTATCTGCGCCCCTACGATCGCAATTCGGGTGTGGAGGAAGCGATGAACGCGTATTTGGCCTGGGAAATCGACCTGGTGCACGAAATTGCCCGCGACGGAACGGTGCGGTTCGGTGTCTAGCGTGCGGCGGAAACGTCAGAAAGCGTGAATAACTCTCTGAAACAGAGCTGGCTTCGGCACGCCCGCGCGCCGTTGGTGTTGGCCCTGGACCTGCTGTTGCCACCGCATTGCATGGTCTGTGATCAGGGGGTGAACGGCCAAAGCCTGCTCTGCTCCAATTGTTTTCGCGATATCAGCTTCATCACCGAACCATTCTGCCAGCGTTGCGGTGTTCCCTTCACCAGCGCCGCGCAGGCAGGACGAGAGGCGCTCTGTCCCGCATGCGTCGCCGTGGCGCCGGTGTTCGGCCGCGCATGCGCGCCATTGCGCTATGATGCGGCGGCGCGCCGTCTGATTCTTCCATTCAAGCATGCCGATCGGACCGAACTCGCCAGCGTGCTGGCGGGCCAGATGGCTCGGGTGGGCGCCGGGCTCCTGGACTGTGCGGATGTGCTGGTGCCAGTGCCTGTGCACCGTGCTCGCCTGTTCCGCCGCCGGTACAATCAGGCCGCATTGCTGGCCCGGGTGCTGTCGCGACGTTCGGGCCGGCCGGTTCTGCCGGACGCGCTGCGGCGTGCGCGAGGCACTGCGCCACTCGGCGGCAAATCGGCGGAACAGCGCGCTGAGGAACTGTCCGGCGCGATCGAGCTGCGGCCGAACCGGGCAGACCGAATTGCAGGCCGGCGGGTGTTGCTGATCGATGACGTGATGACGTCCGGTGCGACCGCGAACACCTGCGCGGCGGTTTTGCTGGCTGCCGGCGCGACAGCGGTCGATGTGTTGGCGGCGGCCCGGGTGCCCGATCCCCGACTCGCCTAACAGAAACGAAATGACAACGTAGCGCGGATGCAGCGAAGCGAAATCCGCAATGCTGGTCCACCCATGCGCTGCATTCGCCCGTCAGTTGCCAGCCCGGCGGTCGCGCCGTAGGCTCCGCCTCGAACGTAATTCGGATCGCGGAGGAAGACAGATGAAGGTTGGCGAGGCCATTGCCGAAATCATGAAACGCGAGGGGATCGAAATCCTCTGCGGTTACCCGGTCAACCACCTGATCGAATTCGCCGCCGCCGCCGATATCCGTCCGGTGATGGTTCGTCAGGAGCGTATCGGCCTGCACATGGCGGATGCCATCTCCCGCGTGACATCAGGCAAGAAGATCGGCGCCTTCTGCATGCAGCACGGGCCGGGAACGGAAAACGCCTATGGCGGCGTCGCCCAGGCTTATGCTGAGTCCGTTCCGGTACTCGTTGTGCCACAGGGCTTCGCCCGCCGGATCGCGCATATCGACCCGAACTACAGCGCGGTCCGCGAAATGCGGGGCGTCGCCAAGTCGGCCGAGCCGATCACCGTGCCCGCCGAAGTCTCCAACGTACTGCGTCGCGCCTTCACACGGCTGCGTAACGGCCGCGGTGGCCCATGTATCGTGGAGGTCCCGACCGACATCTGGAACGAGGAGATCGGTAATCTCGACTACACGCCGACCGCCAGGCTGCGTTCGGCGCCTGACCCGCAGGATGTGCGCAAGGCGGCGCAGGCGATCCTGGCCGCGAAACGTCCGGTGATCTACGCCGGCACCGGCATCCATTGGGCCGAAGCCTGGCCGCAGTTGAAGCAATTCGCCGAGTTGCTGGGCGCCC